>JAKPVM010000213.1 GCA_029572555.1 Verrucomicrobiota bacterium
GATAGCGGATTTGATTTTGGTTGAGCAAAAGATCTTTATTGATGAGAGGGGCTGTTTTATTGAGACGTTTAAACAGTCGGAATTTGAAGCTAATGGGATAAATTATTGTTTTGTTCAGGATAACCATTCTAAATCAAAAAAGGGCGTTTTGAGAGGGCTTCATTACCAGTTGAACCCCAAGGCTCAAGGAAAGCTTGTTAGGTGTATACGGGGAAGAATATGGGATGTTGCGGTTGATATGAGGAAAAATTCACCATACTTTGGGAAGTGGTTTGGGTGCGAACTATCTGAACAGAACAATCTAATGCTCTGGATTCCACCGAGATTTGCGCACGGATTTCTTGCGCTTGAGGACGCGGAGATTATTTATAAAAACACCGCTGAATATGACCCTTCGCTGGACGTCGGGATAATCTGGAACGACCCCGATATTAATATTGATTGGGGGATAAAAAACCCAGTTTTATCTAAAAAGGATAGCGAACTACCCACATTGAAGATGGCAAAAAATAATTTAATATGAAACTGATTGTAACAGGCGGGGCAGGATTTATCGGGAGCGAGTTTGTCAGGCAGGCTGTGAGAAAAAACCACGCGGTTGTTGTAGTTGACAAATTATCGTACGCGGGTGATTTAGCGCGGCTTAAAGATGTTCAGGATTCAATCACATTTTATAAAGCCGATATAACGGATAAAGATGCCATAAAACAAATTTTTGCGAAAGAAAAGCCTGACGCGGTTGTTCATTTTGCGGCTGAAAGCCATGTGGATAGAAGTATATTGAACGCCGATGAATTTCTTACCACAAATCTGATTGGGACGCATACCTTACTTGATTGCGCAAAGGAGCACAAAGTTGGTAGATTTATCAATATTTCTACCGATGAGGTCTATGGCGAATTGGGTGAACAAGGGCAATTCTGCGAAGATAGTCCGCTCAATCCAAATTCTCCATACTCGGTGAGCAAGGCATCGGCAGATATGTTAGGACGGGCTTATTTTAGAACTTATAAACTCCCTGTAATAACCATTAGACCAAGCAATAACTATGGTCCGTGGCAATATCCAGAAAAACTATTGCCAGTTGTTATTGTCAAGGCGTTAAAAAATGAACCTATTCCTGTGTATGGGAAAGGCGCTAATGTAAGAGAATGGTTTTATGTGGCGGATTGCGCCAACGCTATTCTTACGATATTGGAAAAAGGAAAAGAGGGCGAAGTGTATAATATCAGTAGCGGGGATGAGAGGAAAAACATAGATGTTGTCAAAACTATTCTCTCGCTATTGGGCAAGGATGAAAGTTTAATCACTTTTGTAAAAGATAGACCGGGACACGATTTTCGCTATGCGATGAATAGCAACAAAGTTAAGCGGGAATGCGGTTGGAAACCGGAAGTTGGTTTTGACGAAGGAATTAGAAAAACAGTAGAATGGTGTCTGAAACACCAGGATTGGTTGTTTGAAAAGATAAAAGACTTAGAGGGCTATTGGAAAAAGGTTTATAAAGTATGAAATACCTTATCACGGGAGCAAACGGGCAATTAGCGAAAGAATTTGCAAACTATCTTGAAAAGAATGGTCAAGAATTTTTAGCACTAACTAGAGAACAACTTGATGTTTGCAATTTAAATAATGTTTTGGAGGTTATTGAATCGTATAAACCGTCAGTAATTTTAAATTGTGCGGCGTATAATTATGTCGATTTGGCTGAAACTGACTATGTAAACGCATTCAAGATTAACGGATTGGCATTGCATAACCTTTCGTTCGCCTGCAAAAAACACAACATATTTTTGGTTCACTACAGCACGGATTATGTGTTTGATGGAGAAAAGAATGATTATTACATTGAAGAAGATACTACCAACCCATTAAATACTTATGGAAAAACCAAACTGATTGGTGAGAAATTGATAAATAGCGGGCTTAAAGATTACCTTATTTTTCGCGTTAGCTGGTTATATGGAAGGGGTAAGAACAATTTTTTGAGTAAAATATTGGAATGGTCAAAAGAGATGAACACACTCAGAATTGCTTATGATGAATTTTCAATCCCAACCTCCACAAAATTTGTCGTAGAAAATACTTTGAAGGCTATAAATTGCGGTATAAAAGGGACTTATCATTTAACGCCGCGCGGATATGCCAGCAGATGCGAAATCGCTAAAACCTTTTTAAATTTAGTCGGTATAAACAAGTTCGTACTTCCAGTTTCTTCTAAAGTCTTCAACACCCCTGCCGTTAGACCGAAATTCTCGGCTATGTCTTCTAAAAAGATCTCCCAATTGCTCAATGTAGATTTTTCCGCCTGGGACAAAGAATTAAAACAAACCTATCAGGAATATTTTAAATAAGTTAAGGGTAGTGCAGACATTCCTGTCTATGTTTTCTTATTTAACGCGGACAGACAAAACTTACAAGATTCAATGCTATATTCTGCAGTTTAAATTTTACGTAGCAAATTCTACTATTTATTGCTTGTGAATTGTTGTTTCTGATGGAGATTGAACGTCTGATTCAGGGATTTTTGATATTTGTGAAATCATTGCTTCGTTCTGTTCTAGTGCATTGTTTTCGTTTGCCGAAACATTGGATTTCGCCAGATTTGCCGTATCAATAGCTTGTTCATCTTGTTTAACAGAATCTGTCGGCAATTCTGCGGTTTCTTCGGACTTGTTCCCGGAGTAAACATTGCACTCTTCAATCGCCGGCTTTATAGATTCAATGCGGTATATTTTAACCTCTGGCTCTTTACCGCATCTGAATGTTTCTCCCACCTTTTTTCCTGTCATAACCTTTGCCAAAGGTGATAAATAGCTGATGATACCTTTTTGTTCATCAAAATCCCATGCGCCAAGTAGAATAAATGTCTCTTTTTGCATAGTGGATAGGTTAGTTAGTTCAATTTTTGTTCCAATACTAACCACCTCAGTATTGGGATTAGAAAAATCGGTTCCTTGCGCAATAGCGAGTTGCCTCTCCAAATCATACTTCTGCTGCATCAAGAGTTTTTGCATTTCCTTTGCGGCTTTGTATTCATGGTTTTCGCTCAAATCGCCATAACTGCGGGCATGTGCAATATCGCGAGAGTTCTGGGGGATTTTCTTCTGGACAAGTTCGTCGTATTCTTTCTTTTTATTTTCAAGACTTTCCCAGGAAACAAACAGGACCTCTTTCTTCTGTGAGGAATCACGACTTAACACATATTGCGTTGAGGGATAGGCTTTTACAATTCTGCCTAAAAGCGCTCGTTTATCAAAATCAGAACTGAACCCGGAGAACATCTGTATTGAGCGGGCAATATCTTTAATGACATCCAGTTCAGCCGAACTCAATAAATCAAGGACAAAGTCCACATCATTTGAAAGCACATCAACAAGATGGCTTGATTTTTTCTCATTAAGGATATCCCGTTCAATCGCTGCCAGAATAGCACGTAAAAGTTCCGGACCGACAATATCTGCAAACACATCAAGCTTTTTCTCAGACCACTCTTTTGCAATCCAGTAAAGCAAATCACTGCTTGCAGCGTGCTGGTTTATTAGCCTTGATAGATAGTCTTTAAAGGCTTCAATGTCTTGTTCATTCATTAAAAGATGAGCCAACTCCGGCACTATTTTAAATGAGACATTGTTAATAGTTTCCAGAATCATTTTTTGCCACTTATCAGGATAAAAAGCCCTAAATGTTTGCAATAGCCGACGATGCTTTGTGGTGGGCATTTGTTCCAGGACTTTTGCTAGGTCTGGCAATCCCGACCATACATCGTCCACAGTCATACTTCCCTGTTCAGGTTGAAGATTGACGGCGCAGAGCAAATCATCACGAACGAAAATCGCATCCACAGCCACTCCGGGCTGTGTATTTTTATAATTTGCAATCTCTGAATTTAACTTTTCAACTACCTTTAATACAACACCTTCTTTGTCCTGAAATTCGTTCAGGCTTTTCAATATTTCAGATGCAATTTGAATCCTCGCCTTCAATCCACGGGCAGAGAAAAAATCCTTCATCAATAGGTCTTGAATAGAAACTGTTGATTCTGTGTAGATTAAGGGGTCAGTGAGTTTTCTGGGTAAAATGAAATGCCCGTCGTTTTTTATCTCCATTTTTACGGTTTCCCACCATTTTTTCCAATCATCGGGTATAATATCAGGAACGAGAATGTGTTGAATTTGAGCTACTGTGGCTTTATTTCCCAGACTTTTAAGAACTAATTTAACAAGTTCAAGATGATTAGTGGCAGCCAGTTGTTTTAAATTATCCACATTGGTTAGTTTTTGTGCAAGTATATGGTCGCGCGAGATTGGTTTAAGGACATTGACTGCAAAGTTTAAATCCATTGAATGCCCTTTATGGTCCTTAAAATCAATAATGATTCGGGCAAAGACAGTATCAATAGACAAAATCTTCCCTACTCCCCAATTCCGGTGCAGACAAAATCCATTTTCAGCCAGTTGAACAAGACCTTCTAAGTTACTGCGACGTAATTTCCCAGCCGTTACAAGTTTTTCCAATTGCTCTCTCATATATATTCAAACAAAATACCTTCACGGTTCGTTATAATCAATATATTATATCAAAATGGAAATTAAAAAACCAAGAGAAATTGCTTTAAAAGTTCTCAATGAGATATCGAAGGAATTAAATTACCCTGCTCATACAAAATCAAAAGGCTCTTATTCTGAACAACTTCCATCTAAAACCTTTAATCAAGAACGAAAATTTAAAGAACCAATATTCATCGAAGAACGGCTTGAAAAAATCCTTCAGAATTTTCCACTTTCAGACAAAGATAGACGGCTGGTGTGGGAACTATGTTTAGGAGTAAAAAAATGGCAATTAACCCTTGATTGGCTCATTTCACAAAAAACCAAAATCCATTCAAAAGAATATATCCTCTTAAATATCCTCCGACTCGGTGTATATCAGATAATTTTCTTAACAAAGATACCTAATCACGCAGCGGTGAATGAATCAGTAGAATTAACAAAAAAATTCGGTATTCCCAGTTTTACAAGGCTTGTAAATGCAGTATTGAGAACTTTTACAAGAGAACGAGAACAACTGCGTGAAATGCTAAAACAGATAAAAAAGACCAAGCCGGATATAGGGTATTCACACCCTGAATGGATATATAACCGCTGGAAGGCTATTTACGGAGAACAAAATGCGATAAAACTCCTTAAATGGAACAATCTCCCTCCAAAAACTTACGCAAGATTAAATACATTGCGCACAACCGCAGATAACTTGATTAAGAAATGGAAAGAAGAAGGCGTTGATTTTAATGAGTTAAATTTTCCCTGGATTAAAGAAAAGATCGTTTATGAACTGAAATCCTATCCATCACTTAATAAATTAGAAAGCCTACAAAGTGGATGGTTTTACATTCAAGATCCGAGCACTTTATTGTCCGTAACAATGCTTGGGGCAAGTAATGACGAAAAGATTCTTGATTTTTGCGCAGCGCCGGGCGGAAAAACAACATTCATAGCGCAACTAATCAACAACAAAGGCTCAATATTTGCTTATGATAGCGACGTTTCCAGATTAGACATACTCAAAGAAAACCTTAACCGTTTAGGGGTGGAGTGCTGCAAGGTGATAAGACCTGAACAATTTTCAGAACTTGAATCAAACGCCCCTTATGACCGTGTTCTGGTAGATGTCCCCTGCTCCAACACCGGTGTTATGAGGCGGAGGATTGAATTGCGATGGCGGCTAAAACCTCATAAGATTAAGTCGTTGCAACAGAATCAATTTGAAATATTATCCAAAGCAGCAAGATATGTTCGAAATGGTGGCACAATTATCTACTCAACTTGCAGCATTGAACCAGAGGAAAATAGCGAAGTCATCAGGAAATTCTTAAATCAACATCCCGAATATAAAATTGATTGCGACAAGCAACTTTTGCCGTTCATTGACGGTGTCGATGGGGCTTATACAGCGCGGTTAATTAAAAATAAATGAAAAATATCCGTTTAAAATTAAGTTTTTTCTTGATAGTGTCCGTAAAATATTCTACCAAAGGTACGATAGATAGTCCAAAAAATATTAAACAAAAAATGAATTATGACAGAAGCATTCCCAAAAATCTCTCAGATTAAATACGAGGGACCGGATTCTAAAAATCCATTGGCCTTCAAATATTACAATCCCGATGAAGTAATTGAAGGTAAAACAATGAAAGAACACTTAAAATTCTCCGTCGCTTTCTGGCATACTATGCGAGGAACCGGCGCTGATATGTTTGGTGTAGGAACATTTTTCAGGCCGTGGGAAGATGGGACGAATTCAGTTCAAATGGCGATAAAACGCGCAAAAGTGATGTTTGAATTTTGCTCAAAACTTGGCGCCCCATTTTATGCCTTCCACGATAGAGATGTAGCGCCTGAAGGGAGAAACCTTCGCCAGACAAATCAAAACCTTGATAAAGTGGTTAAAGAACTTAAAAAATTGCAGACAGACACCGGTATCAAGTTGCTCTGGGGAACAGCCTGTCTTTTTTCGCATCCGCGTTATATGCACGGCGCTGCAACGAGTTGCAATGCCGACGCGTTTGTTTATGCGGCTGCTCAAGTTAAAAAGGCAATTGAGGTAACCAATGAACTTGGCGGCGCGGGTTATGTCTTTTGGGGTGGTCGCGAAGGTTACCAAACATTGCTAAACACCGATATGAAACGGGAACTTGATCATCTTGCCGCGTTCCTGCATTTGGCTGTTGATTACAAGAAAAAAATTGGCTTCAAAGGGCAATTCTACATTGAACCTAAACCCAAAGAACCAACAAAACATCAGTACGATTCAGATGCGGCAGCCTGCCTGAATTTCCTCCGACAATATGATTTGATAGGACACCTTAAACTCAATATTGAGACCAACCACGCAACTCTCGCGGGACATACAATGCAACACGATTTAGAAGTAGCAGGTTCAGCAGGCGCATTAGGCTCAATTGACGCTAACACGGGAGACCTGTTCCTCGGATGGGACACCGACCAATTCCCCACGGATGTTTATCTGACAACAATGATAATGTTAACGATTCTCAAATATGGTGGATTTACTACTGGCGGGACAAACTTTGATGCAAAAGTCAGAAGGGAGAGTTTTGAACCGGTTGACCTATTTCATGCTCATATCGGAGGTATGGATACGTTTGCCAGAGGATTAAAAATTGCCGCTGAAATCCGCAAAGACGGACGTCTTCAGAAATTTGTTGAAGAACGTTATAGTTCGTGGGATACAGGCATTGGGGCGCAGATTGAAAAAGGCAAAGTCGGCTTTAAGGAATTAGAGGAATACGCATTGAAGATGGGCGAAGTTAAAACAAACAAGAGCGGACGACAGGAATACCTTGAAAATCTTATTAACGAATTCATAAAGTAATTAGATTAAACAACAAAAAAGACGCGCTCAAAAGCGCGTCTTTTTTTATTTACTTTACTACTTTTAAATTACATTACTCTACTTTTCTCAACAATTACTTATTATCGCTTTTGTTATCGGTTTTATCAGCGGGCATAACTTCCAGCAGTTCAATGTCGAAAACGAGCACGCTGTTGGGCTGGATTTTTTGACCTGCGCCTCGTTCGCCATAAGCAAGTTTTGCAGGTATAAACAATCTCCACTTATCCCCTTCTTTCATCATCTGGAGGGCTTCTGTCCAACCCGGAATAACACCGTTGACCGGAAATACGGCGGGTTCATTCCTTTCAACAGAACTATCAAACACCGTACCATCAATCAATGTACCGTGATAATGTGTCTTGACAGTGTCGGTTGCCTTTGGGGTCTTGCCTTTTCCAGATTTAACAACCTGGTATTGCAAACCGTTCTTTGTTACCTTTACCCCTTCCTTCTTGGCATTTGCTGCTAAAAATTCTTCTCCCTTTTTCAAATTCTCTTGTGCCAGTTGCTTTTGCTTGTCCTGGAATTTTGTCTTCAATTCTGCGCTAAAATCATTGAGGGTATTTCGCATTTCCTCTTCAGTTAATAGTGTCTTCCCGGCAAGGGCATCAGCCAAACCAGCGGCAAGAGCCTTAGGGTCAACATCAATATCATTACGTTTAAAATTGTTGCCAATATCAACGCCAATGCTATAGCTGATTTTCTGTTTTTTATCCTTTAAATCAGGTTTATTATCTTGAGCAACAAGGACAGTAGCCATTATCGCAAGACCTGCCGAAACGATCAAATATGATTTCATTTTATATCTTTCTAAACAATTTCCATTTAAAAATTGTCTTTCATAATAACTCTATTTCTTCTTTTTTGTCAAAATAAATTTTCTCATATTAAATCGTGAAAAATTTAACCTCTTAACTTGAAATTAAAACTAAATTATTAATAATCTCTTTTTGTGCGATATATCAGAGATATTTTAACAGAGGCAATGGCTCAGAAACGGCCAACGGTTTCGTTTGAGTTCTTTGCCCCAAAGACGGTTGAAGGAGAAATAACTCTAGAGAAAAAAACTATACCGTCATTAAAAATTGCAAGACCCGATTTTTGTTCCGTAACTTATGGCGCTGGCGGTAGTACACGGGGGAAAACGCTCGGGCTGGTGAATAATATTCAGGAAACACATAATCTTGTTGCTATGGCTCATCTTACCTGCGTAAGCGCAACGCGAGATGAAACTATCTCAATAATCAATGAGGCAAAACAACGTGGAATAAAAAATATACTCGCATTGCGAGGAGACCCGCCGGGTGGAATTGGAGAGTTCAAGAAAATAGAAGGCGGTTTTGAATATGCATACCAGTTAGTTGAACTTATTAAGAAAACCGGCGGTTTTTCCATAGGTGTAGCCGGTTTTCCAGAAGGACATATCGCTTGCAAAGAAGGCAAATATGTGGACTGGGATAGATTAAGATTCAAGATTGATAAAGGCGCTGATTTTGTAATAACTCAACTTTTCTTTGATAATAGATACTATTTTGAGATGCGAGATTATCTGGTAAAAAATGGCGTTTCTGTCCCGATCATCCCGGGCATTATTCCAATAACGAGCGCTTCGCAGATTAAAAAACTCACCACTCTTTGTGGAGCAACAATTCCAACGAGGATGCAAGAAAAACTAAACCATTTTGGCGATGATGACGAGGCTACAACCGCTTATGGTATTGAATTTGCCACAGAACAATGTTATGAACTTTTAAAAAATGGCGCCCCTGGTTTGCATTTTTATTCATTAAATAAATCTAATCCGACTTTGAGCATATTAAGAAATCTCAATTTATTGCCAACCTGATACAAAAGTATATAATGTAACTTAATTTTTGTTCGTGGCTCTGTTATAATAATAGATGAACACCGACAATGAAATGTAAAGATTTACTTAAAATACTAAATGAATATGTTGATGGCACGATTGACCCTTCAATGTGCGCCGAATTTGAAAAACATCTGGATGGGTGTAATCCCTGTCAGGTTGTTGTTGATACCATAAGAAAGACAATCACTATCTATAAAGAAGGTCAACCTTATGAATTGCCGGTAGAATTTAAGGAAAAATTGCATAAGACACTTCGGGAAAAGTGGAAGAAATCCTTTGAAACACAAAATAAATCTTAATCCTTCATAAATTTTTCTCGTCAATATCCTTGAACAAAATTAAAATAATTTAAACATAATGGCTACCCTTGTTTTTGACATAGAAAGCGTGGCACTGCCTTTAGAACAGTTTGACGAGGCGCAACTGGAATATTTATTTAGAGAAACGGAAAAAATTACAGACGAGGCGCAAAAAGAAACACGCCGTCAGGAAATTACACAACAACTCGCGCTCTCGCCTTTTACTGCGCAGGCAGTATGTATAGCAATGCTCAATGCCGACACAAAACGCGGTCAGGTTTTATATTTGTGTCCTGACGATTCTGAAGAAGATGAAGAACAAGCAGGGCCGGTTGAATTTGTCCCATTTCTCGATGAGGTGGAAATGCTTACAGCCTTCTGGGATGTTTCAAAACATTACGAACAGATAGTTTCTTTTAACGGAAGGTCATTTGATATTCCGTTCATTTATCTGCGGTCAGCCATCTTAAATATACCAATTAGCAGAAAAGATTGGCTCGGCTACCGATTTACCACAGAACCTCATTGCGACCTTGCTGAACAACTTACATTTTATGGAGTAAGCGGCAAAGAAGGCGCAGCCCGCAGGTTCAACCTTGATTTCTATTGCAAGACATTTCATATAGATTCGCCGAAATCCCACGGCGTAACAGGTCGCGATGTGAACCAACTTTTTTATGAAAACAGGCACAGGGAAATTGCCGAATACTGTTTGAGGGATGTCCGGGCAACCGTTGAACTATTCCATATCTGGAAAGAAAGACTTTCAGGAATAAAATGATTCTGCCGAAATGTAAATTATCCAGCAGGCTGCAAATTAGATAAATGGATACCGTGAACCCAGAAAATATTTCCTTAATTTTTGCGCTCAAAGAAGAGGCAAAATATTTTAGACCGCTTCCGCATCTTAAAGTACATTTCAGCGGGATTGGAAAAAATAATGCAGAGAAATGCATCAAACAGATTCTCGCTAACGACAAACCAGAAATCGTTTTTACCTGCGGATTTGCTGGCGGCTTAAATACAGCCTTAAAATTTAATACAATCGTATATTCGGCGCCGGACAAATTAAAACCAATTCTAAATTCTTATGGCGGTGTTGAGGTAAAATTTTATTGTTCAGATAGGCTAATTTACTCGGCATCTGAAAAACTAAAATTACAGCAAACTACCAATGCCGATGCTGTGGAGATGGAGAGCGGGATTATTTACGACATCTGTTCTAAACAAAACATCTCTTGCGCAATAATTCGCATTATATCTGACACGGCAAATGAGGACTTGCCAATGAACTTTGACGAAATTACAGCCGAAAATGGCAAAATCATTTATTCAAAACTATTTCTAAAACTTTTAAAACACCCGCGACTTATTTCCCAATTGATACAATTTCAAAATAAAATCGATCTGTCGGCAAAAAATCTCGGGGAATTCCTGAACAGATTTTTAAGCGAAATAACCAAGACTTCTCAGTGAGACATACCAGTCGCCTCTATTGTATGTCTTGTTCCCTATAATGATATGGTCTAACAAATCTATTTTTAAGGACTGACCGGCTTTAATTAATTCTCGTGTGGTTTTAATATCGCCTTCGCTTGGAGTGGGGTCTCCGCTTGGATGATTATGCACAACTACAATTGAAGATGCCCTTGAAATTATCGCCGGACAAAACACCTCTCTCGGGTGAACAATAACAGTATCAAGAATGCCTTCCACAACTTTTTCAAACCGTATTAACCGCTTTTTGGTATTTAATAAAACAACCCAGAATGTCTCGACCTTGCAATCAACAAACTCATCTTTTATCGCATCAACGATTTTCTCAGGGGAGTTCAAAAGTGGTTGTTCACGGCGCACTTCCTCACTCATCCTTCTGGCAAGTGTAAAAGCTGCTTTTAATGTTATAGCTTTATCTCGCCCAATTCCCTTTATTTCTGTGAGTTCATCAAGCCTTGCCTCAACAAGACCCCGCAATGACCCAAACTTTGAATATAATTGTTCAGCAACCGAAAGCACAGAGACGCCTTTTGTCCCTGTTCGCAATAAAATCGCAAGTAATTGAATATTAGTTAAGTTCTCTGCCCCTTTTTCAGCCAGAAGCTCGCGTGGTCGCTCTTCTAATGGAAGCTCATTTATTAGCATTTTAATAGGTGGATATTAAACAAAACGAACGAAAGGCTCAATACATTTTCTAAAACAAAAACCTCCATAATTTTTGCCGTAATTCTGAGATAATGTTCTTGTGTTATATTAAACATGTACGATAATAAAACAAAAACAGGCTTATGAAAAAAATTATAAAAATTATATGCGCATTAGCCATAACTTGCGCGATTGTTGCGTTGTTCTCTACCAATCTTTTCGCAGGGAACAATGATGACAAAGAAGTAAAGGTCAAACCCGAAGATTGCCCAAAGGCAGTCTTGAAGGCAATTAAAAATGCTGCAAAAGACGGCAAAATCATTGAGATTGAAAAAGAAATCAAAAAAGATGGTTCTGTTGTTTATGAGGCTGAGGTAAAAATGTCCGATGGGAAAAAGATTGAAATAAAGGTTTCTGCTGACGGAAAGGTTATTAAAATTGAAAATGAAGATGATGAAGACGAGTCAGCGGATGATGATAAAGAAGAATAACACCGTCAAAAACTAAAACTTTATAACAACCCAGGACATTATATAATAATAGTCTATCGCTTGATAATATAAAGGAGTGACGGTATTTTTATTTTATGCGCGTACTAATTGTTGAAGATTCAACGCGCCTCAGAGAGGCTTTGTCAACTTATCTGCGACGAAATGGGCTTGCAGTTGATTCTGCGGCAGATGGCGATGATGGTCTTTTTCTTGCTGAAACAAACCAGTATGACGTCATAATTCTTGACCTGATGCTGCCGGGAATAGATGGAATCTCAATTTTAAAATCGATTAGAAAATCAAACAATAAAACCAGTGTCCTAATTCTTACTGCAAAAGATTCAATAAATGATAGAGTGTTAGGTCTGGAAACTGGCGCCGATGATTACCTCGTAAAGCCATTCGCCCTTGAAGAATTATTAGCCCGAGTAAAAGCACTTTGCAGACGCGCCTATTCTGATAAAAACACCCGTATTATTATTGGAGACCTTGAAATTGATACGGTTGCGCGAAAAGTAACGCGCTCTGGCAAAGTTATTCAACTTCAGCCACGCGAATATGCACTGCTTGAATATCTCGCCCGTAGACGCGGGCATATCGTTACCAGAACTGAAATTGAAGAACACATTTATTCCGACGAGAATGATGTGATGAGCAATAGCGTGGATTCGGCTATTTGTGTCATAAGACGCAAACTTGCTGAGGCAAATCCTGCGCCTATTATTCACACGCATCGCGGCCTGGGTTATGAACTTTCTATTAAATGAACACCATACGAAAACGTCTTAGTTTTAACCTCCTGTTAGCAATCGGTGCAATCACATTAGCAACAGGCATTATCGTATATTTTTGGTCTAAATCCTCTCTTGAAAACCTTTTTAATACCAGGCTATTATCAAATGCCGACACGCTCATAAACCTTACCGAAGTGGATAAATCCCGCATCGAATTTGAATACGAAAATGAAATTATGCACAACTACAGAACCAATGGTTCTGAATTCTTTGAAATTTATCAAACCAACGAAAAAATCATCGCCCATTCCCCATCTCTTGGAAACCTTCACCTCCCATTTATCCTGCCCGATTCTAACGAACCAATCTACAACAATTTAAAACTACCCGATGGCAGAATTATAAAAACCGCTACAATAAGATACAGTCCAAGGTATGAGGACAGCAATAGAAAAAACAACGAAAATCTTGAAGCAGTTCTGGTTATCGGTTCAGACAGGAAACAACTCGATAATTCACTTGCCGCAATAAAGCTTGTTGTGATTGGTTGCGGCGCATTGCTTTTTATTGCTATACCAATCCTCGTAAATTTCATCATTAAACGCGAGTTAAAGCCATTACAACAACTTGCCGACCAGACGTCGAAAATTAATGTAAATACGCTAAACCTGCGGATTACTGCCAATAACCTGCCGGACGAACTCTTGCCAATTGCTACAAGGCTTAATGAAAGTTTAGCCCGACTTGAACAATCATTCGAACACGAGCGAAGATTTAGTTCCTATGTTGCGCACGAATTGAGAACGCCAATCGCTGAACTACGCGCAATAGCAGAACTTATAATACAATACCCCGACACACAAACAACCGAAACAGACCGCGACATACTAAACATTGCGCTGCATCTTGAATCAATAATTCAAAAACTATTAACTTTATCTCGCGCTGAACGTGCTGAACTCCAAATCAACACTGAGGAAATTAATCCATTACAATTTATCTCTAACATCTGTCAAAATTACGAAAAGAAAATCAAAAGACGCAATCTTTCAATTAACTTAAAAATCCCGCCCGATTTGACTCTGGTCGCTGATAGCACGCTGTTCAAATCAATTATCACAAATCTTATTGAAAACGCCGTCGACTACGCCCCTGAACGAGATGAAATAACAATTGAGATAAATTCTGAAAATTCTGCCAGCACATTTAAAATCTCAAACACCGCTCGGGATTTAACTCAAAAAGACATTGATCATCTTTTTGATAGATTTTGGAGAAAAGACACCGTTCGTTCTCCATCTTCGCATATTGGTCTTGGACTACCATTAACGCTATCAATAGCAAGAATTCTTGGTTTGGAGTTGTCTGCCTCCCTCAATTCAAACTCAAAAATAGTTTTTACTCTATCAAATCTTAAAACAGTTGCAGATGAACTACATCCGGTATCATAAATGCCTGTTTTTCTAATTTGATAATTAAAAGTTCTTTTTTTAAAAAATTAATTTATAATCCGACGCTATGAATGAGTATAAATTAAATGCAAGAATTGTTCTCGGCATCATTATATTTGTAAGCCTTACCACCCCCGCGCAATTGTTCTGTGCCACAAAAGCAAAAGATTCTGCCTTTACACTCTGGTATGACAAGCCTGCAAAAAAATGGTCTGAAGAAGCCTTGCCGCTCGGCAATGGCAGACTTGGTTGTATGGTGTTTGGCGGGATTCAAAAAGAACAAATCCAATTTAATGAAGATTCATTATGGACAGGCGACGAAAATCCATCCGGCGACTATAAAACTATGGGGGCTTACCAAAACTTTGGCGATTTATTTATTTCATTTGATACAAATTCACCATCGCCAGAAGTTAAAAATTACCGACGCTCACTAAATCTAAATACCGCAACAGCCACAGTTGAATATGACCAAAATGGCGTCTCTTTCAAACGAGAAATATTCGTGAATCATCCACAAAATATAATAGTAATTCGTCTTTCATCTGATTCCAAAAAACGATTATCCGGGGCGCTTGAATTAAAAGGCGCTCACAAAGAAAAAACAACAGTTGAACAAGATGCGCTCTGGTTTGAAGGCAAACTCACGAACGGTCTTGAATATGAGGCACGGTTAAAAGTCCTTCCACGCGGAGGTGTGATTTCACAATCTGAATCCTCACTGATGTTCAAAAATTGCGATGAATTAATCATCTTACTCACCGCTGGCACAAGTTATATAATGGATTATTCTAAACAATGGAAAGGTGAACATCCTCATCAACGGCTTGTTGACACAATCAACACAGCGTCAAAATTAAGCTGGAACACTCTTTATTCAAAACACCTTGAAGATTATCAGGTTCTTTTTGATTCCGTTGACATCTGGTTCGGGAATTCTGATGCCTCCTTAAAAACACAACCTACAAATGTTAGAGTAGATAATTATAAAAAAGGAATTTTCGACCCTGAATTAGAGGCTACCCTGTTTCAATATGGGCGTTATTTATTAATCTCATCATCTCGTCGTCCCGGTCTGCCTGCAAATCTTCAAGGTTTGTGGAACAATAGCAATAACCCGCCGTGGTCTTCTGATTATCATTCCAATATCAATATACAAATGAACTATTGGCTTGCAGAGGTCGCAAACCTTGCCGATTGTCATCTCCCATTTTTTGATCTTGTGATGGCTATGCGTGAACCGAGTAGAATAGCCACGCAATCTGTATATGGAAAAGTCCGCGGTTGGACAGCCCGCACTTCTCATAACATATTCGGTGGTCATGGCTGGCAATGGAATATCCCCTCAAGCGCTTGGTATGCCCTGCATTTTTATGAACACTATGCATTCAGCGGCGACACTAATTTTCTTAAAAATGTTGCCTATCCGATGATGAAAGAAATTTGCGAGTTTTGGGAAGATAGATTAAAGGAACTTCCTGATGGCACCCTTGTTGTGCCAAATGGCTGGTCTCCTGAACACGGTCCAAGAGAAGACGGCGTCTCTCACGACCAACAAATTGTCTGGGACTTATTCAATAACTTTGTTGAAGCCACTCAAATTCTAAATGTTGACACTGATTTCAGAGCCAAAGTTGCTTCAATGCGTGATAGACTTGCAGGACCAAAAATCGGGAAATGGGGGCAACTTCAGGAATGGATGGTGGATAGAGATGACCCCAAAGATAACCATAGACATACTTCTCATCTCTTTGCTGTTTATCCCGGCAGACAAATATCAGTGCGTAAAACACCCGAATTGGCAAAGGCAGCCAGGACTTCTCTTGAAGCCCGAGGAACAAGCGGTGATAGCCGACGCGAATGGGCGTTTGCATGGCGTTGCGCCCTATGGGCAAGACTACTTGATGGCGAGAAAGCCTATGAAATGATTTGCGGTCTTCTCCAATATAATACGCTGCCTAATCTTTTAGGAAATCATCCACCAATGCAAATGGATGGAAATTTTGGCATCACAGCAGCAATGTGCGAGATGCTTCTGCAAAGCCACGCTGGAGAAATCGAACTACTTCCCGCCCTTCCCTCTAAATGGAAAAACGGTTATGTAAAAGGGCTACGCGCTCGCGGTGGATTCACAGTGGATATTATATGGAAAGATGCGAAACTCCAATCCGCCACTATTACAAGCAACAAAAAGCAATCTTTCCCGGTGAGGTATGGCGACAATGTAAAAATCGTCGGGCTTAATAAAGACAAACCGTTTGTTTATAAACCGTGATTAAACTTTACAACCGTCGTTTGCCATTCGTTTAATTTCCTCTCCATTGGCGATGGCGATGTAGAGACATCAAGAACTTCAAGAGCCTCGCCGACAAGGTACAATGAACCAGTAATTAAAGTCACTGGATAATTCTCGGTCAAATCAAGAGCCGAGTTGAGGTCTTTGCAAACATTGACGGTTGCCGAAGGGTTGACCTTTAACCATTCGCTTTTTATAAACTCCGGGCTTGCTGAACGATTACTTGAAATCCATACGGCATAAACATTTTTTGATAATCCGCAAATCTCTCTGCAAATTGACGGGATATCTTTGTCAGCAAAAATTCCAACTATAATTGCAGGTTCAATCTTTGGATATACAGTTTTATAAGTTTCTCTCAATACAGCTGCGGCATTAATGTTATGAGCGCCATCAAGTATAATGTCCCTGAGACCCTTTTTAACAACCTGAAAACGTCCGGGCCAATAAACGGTATTAAGACCATCAATAATTGCCGACTCAAAAACAGGCAATCTATTAATATTTACCGTGCTAATCGCCAATGCAGCATTTATAAGTTGGTGTTCACCAATGAGAGGAATTTTCACTTCATCAGGAATCAAATCATCAATATCCTCTTTTGATACAATGTGAATAGGCGAACCTTTCTTCCACGCTGTTTCGACAATTACATCCAGAGCCTGCTGGTCATCAGCAGCAGTGATTATTGGGACGCAAGGTTTTATAATACCGGCTTTTTCCTTAGCAATATCTGCTGTTGTAGAACCGAGCCACTGTTGGTGATCAAGCCCAATATTAGTTATGACAGAAGCCAATGGCGTAACGATATTTGTCGCATCTAACCGCCCTCCTAATCCTGTCTCCCAGATGACAACATCGCATTCGTTAAAACAAAAATAACAAAGAGCCATTATTGTTGTGACCTCAAAAAATGTGGGAAGGTGGTCGGAAGGAAAATTCTTCATCAAAGATTTCACCAGAGAAACGAGTTTTGCAACCTCTTCCGATGAAATAGGCTGACGGTTAATTTGTATCCGTTCTGTAAATGAGACAAGATGAGGAGAAGTGAACAGACCGGTTTTGTAGCCAGCAGCGCGATAAATGCTCTCAAGCATAGCGCAAATTGAACCCTTGCCATTTGTACCGGCTATGTGAATAAAATTCAATTCGTCCTGAGGATTTCCGCATAACTCTGCAAGTTTGAACGTATTTTCAAGTCCGAACTTTGCCCCGAAAATCCGCAGGTCGTATAAAAACTTTATTGCCTCGTTGTAATCCATTATTAAATATTCAAATCCGTTTTCCATGTAATTTTTCGTGCGCAGCCGCGATAAACCCACAGAACAGCGGATGTGGTTTGTGTGGTTTGCTCAAAAATTCCGGATGAAATTGGCAGGCAATAAAAAACGGATGATTCTTCAACTCAATAATTTCTACAAGTTCGTCGTCGGGAGAGGTGCCGCTAACGACCATACCCGCATCTTCGAATTGCTTTCTATAATCATTATTAAACTCGTATCTATGGCGATGTCGTTCGTGAACTAAAAAAGCGCCGTATAAT
Source organism: Verrucomicrobiota bacterium (assembly GCA_029572555.1). Classification (GTDB taxonomy): domain Bacteria; phylum Verrucomicrobiota; class Verrucomicrobiia; order Limisphaerales; family JAKPVM01; genus JAKPVM01. The sequence continues at coordinate 18,243 of JAKPVM010000213.1, forward strand.
TTCTCCGCAAGTGTTCCTTTCTTTATCTGGCATGGTTGTTTGCCTAACCGCATTGTGCCGCCAAGTTTTGTTATCTTCTTTTGTTCATCAAGCAACGAAATTACCGGGTGCGATGTATCCGGATTAAATTCTGTAGAATGAGCGTCTTTTAAGCCGAGCGCGTTTCTGGCAAATTCAATAGCCGCTACTTGCATGCCTAAACACAAACCGAGAAACGGAATCTTGTGTTCTCGTGCAAACCGCGCTGCGCGAATTTTTCCTTCTACTCCGCGAGCGCCAAAACCGCCCGGCACAAGAATACCCCCCATTCCGTTCAAAACAGATTCAGCCCCTTCCACCTCAATATCTTCCGCATCAATCTTAACTACATCCACACCGCAATCATTGGCAATACCACCATGAGTAATGGCTTCAAACACAGACTTATATGCGTCCTGGAGTTCTATATATTTTCCTACAAATGCAATACGGGTTTTATAACGAGGTGCAACAATTTTTCTAACAATCTCCTGCCAATGAGAAAGATTTGATGTCTGTGTCTGAAGGTTCAACAATCTGCAAACAATCTCGTCCAGGTGCTCATGCTGCAACATCAATGGGACTTCATAAATTGAATGCTCTACATCGCGCTCTTCAACCACCGCTTCAACCGGGACATTACAAAATAGCGAAATCTTTTGACGCAGGTTCTTATCAAGTGATCTGTCGCAACGACAAATAAGAATATTCGGTGTTATACCGATTTCCCGTAATTTTGCCACAGATTGTTGCGTCGGTTTTGTCTTAAGTTCGCCTGCTGTTCTGATATAAGGCACATAAGTGACGTGGATAAAGATTGCATTTAAAAATCCCATATCAAGGGCAAACTCGCGGATTGCTTCAAGAAAAGGAAGCCCTTCAATATCGCCTGTTGTTCCGCCTATTTCAGTGATAAGCACATCCGCTTTTGATTGTTCGGTAACTTCAAAAATCCTATTCTGTATTTCGCCAGTAACGTGTGGTATCACCTGCACAGTCTTACCGAGATAAACACCACGCCGTTCCTTATCCAGAACATTTTGGTACACCTGGCCGCTGGTTAAATTATTTAGTCGGGAAAGCCTTGCATTTGTGAATCTTTCATAATGTCCAAGGTCAAGGTCGGTTTCAGCCCCATCATCAAGGACGTAAACCTCGCCGTGCTGATATGGGTTCATCGTGCCGGGATCTACATTTAAATATGGATCGAACTTTTGAAGCACAACCTTCAATCCGCGGCTCTCAAGCAAAGTCCCGAGCGATGCCGCTGTTAATCCTTTGCCAAGCGAACTTATAACCCCACCAGTTACAAAAATATATTTCATTTTTTAAAAGAAAAATTCTAATTCACTTAATTTGATATGCTATTTTCTTCCAATAAGCAACTGCGCCACACGTTCTGCATCTTCCGGTGTGTCAACACCAATACTCTGGAATGCAACTTTTATGACTGCTATTTGAATTCCGAGTTCAAGCGCTCTTAGCTGTTCCAACCGTTCTGCCCGCTCCAATGGCGATACAGGAACGCTTACAATCTTCATCAACATCTCCTTATTATAACCATATATCCCTAAATGTTTCAAATATTCAAACATCGAAAGCCTTTCCTTATCACCTTTACCCACTACGTCGCGCAAATATGGTATTGCATAACGGGAAAAATACAAGGCAAAGCCATCTGCATTGAGGACGACCTTTACAACATTAGGGTTATCCAATTCCGATGGTTCAGTTATGGCCGTAGCAGCCGTCGACATTTGAGCCTTTGTTAATGCTTGAGCCACCGAATCAATAACCGATGGTTCAATCAAAGGTTCATCGCCTTGAATATTGACTACCGCCTCACATTGCACCCTGCTTATAACTTCTGCAATCCTGTCCGTGCCGCTTGGATGTGTTGGAAGAGTCATTTCAACGTGGCAAAAACTTTTAGCGACATTCTTTATCCTCTCATCATCCGTCGCCACTATAACTTCATTTAAAGTTTTAGTTTTTTTTGCCTGCTCAACAACCCATTGAATAAGTGGCTTGCCGGCAATCTTCACAAGAGGTTTGCCGGGAAACCGCGTTGAACCATACCGCGCTGGTATTACACCTATAATTCGCACATTAACAAAAACAGTTCGTTATAAGATATGGAATAAGTCTAAATGGTTTATTCCTTGTGTTCAATGAAAACTTCCACCATACCAAACGACGAAATGAATTAATTGCAGGAATTAATTTCTCCGCCAACATCATAAAATCTTTAATTGAGGAACTGATTGTGGCTCTGACATATTTTCCAGATGGCGTTCTAACCTTGTATATCTGACTATCTTATAATTAACACCCTCTTGAATTACCTCTTTTTCAACGAAATCGTTTTCAAAACTTGGAAAAAAAGAATCTCCATCAAATATTCCTTTTATA
>JAKPVM010000220.1 GCA_029572555.1 Verrucomicrobiota bacterium
CGTTTCCGCAGCCATGCAGAAAAACAAGGGCAAGCTGGGTCCGATAGAAATCATCAGATTGTTACGTGAGATTAAAAACACAAACTGGCTCGATTTCAACGGAATCGGCATTTTACCGGAATATCAGGGAATGGGTGGCAACGCGCTGCTCTTTGAGGCGTTGGATGATGCCGCGCGTAAAAACCCACGTTTCGTGCACTCCGAATTGACCCAAGTGGCAGAGACCGCCGTGCAGATGCGCAAGGACCTCGCTAATCTGGGTGTGCGTTTCTACAAGAACCACCGGGTTTACAAGAAAGAACTCGGTTAGCTGGCATACGCAAAACGCCGCAGGTAGATACCGCGCGGCAACCGCGCGGCGTTTTGCTTTTATTTTCAGATATAATTGAACAAAAAGCGGGTGATGGGATTCGAACCCACGAATGTTAGCTTGGGAAGCTAATGCCTTACCACTTGTACCGAATGAATGATATCTTCGCAATTTACGTAAGCTAATAGACCAGCGGCTAAGTTTATAAGGTGCAAAGCTAATGTACTGTAGGTTAGCGCTCAGTATCGGGGCGAGGATACTGAGCAATAAGCTTCAAATCTTGAAAAGCTATTGACTGAATTTTTTGTGTAAAAGTGCAAACTAAGAACAATTAATTAGCGTCCAGTTATTCATCTAAAATTTGTCATGTTTTACCACTTGCGTTTATAGAACGTATGTTCTATAATATCTCGTACTCACTAAGTTACAACGCCTCGAAGATGAAAGGGGAGTATGAAGTGAAGATTAAGAGATACCCATACAATACGATAACTTCCTTCAATCTTTTTAGAATAGAATTTTTGCTTGTTATAAAGCTGAACAGAAAGGAGTAAATATTACAAAGAAACATGATTTACTCAGTAGTAAACGCACTTGTAATTTACCGCCTTGTTGATGAGCATTGTTCTATACGCTCTAATCTTTTATAGAATTAAGGCAATGCCAAGTAAAAGGTGTCGCCTAAGAATGCGTCATATAAAAGTACTAAGTCAGTTTCGCCTATTTCCACAATGAATGGAATATAACCTCTTACTATAGCTTCGCCATAAAATTCTGTGGTTGAAATAAGATTTTCTACTCCAGCGATCATTATTTCAGGATCGTATTCTATGCCTTTTGACCCAATAAGTTTTATATTAAACATTGGATTTATTGAACATTTTTCGTCAATAGATTTTTTACAGACTGCATTTACCTCTACAAAAATATATTCTTTGCCTTCTTCCGGCATTGAATTGAACTGATTTCCAGCTTGCACGATACTATTTGCTGGTCTGATAATACTCGTTATAGTAAATGCCATATTGTCGGCAATAACCTCTGATCCGGCTGGGGCAGGATTACTTCTTGCAGTACCAACTTTCGGGCTTTCTGTTTGTTGTATTACGCTTGTATTTGCACCATCGGCAGGGGTATTTACTTGCGGTGAAGATTTTGAACCTGAACATGCCAGGACAGCAATAACGAGAGCTGCAATAGCAGCAAATATAGCAATCTTTTTCATAATTCTTTCTCCTTATTTACTCAGTAAAAAATCAGCTATATCTAAAATGGTCTGGCGATCCTTTTCATCCAAGGACTCATAAATTCCTTGGAGGTTTATATATTGAGGATCTTTTGTGACGGGTGTAATGCCGACAACTGCGCAGAACACCTCAGTAGCAGGTTTTCTCAAACCTCTTGCCAATTTAACTATTGTTTCAGGTGTTGGTTGCCGTTCCCCTGAAACAAATCGGTAAATTTGCCCATTATCAAGACCACTTCTACGAGCTAATTCTGGGACGCTTAATCCCAAATCTGCCATGTTTTTTTCCAGATAGCCTACAAATTTTGTGTTCATTAGCATAATCATATTACCTTACAAAAAACTGCGTATAAACATAATTACAATATGCCCCTTGACATTGGCTGACAACATTGCTATACTTGTGCCAGCTGACACAATAAAACAATACGAGGCAACATTTATGCGAAAGAATTCAATCCAAACCAACATCAATCTTACTCGCGAGGATCACCGCAAACTTCTTGTGATGATGAACGCAGGCTGTCGCAACTTCAGATGAATTGGATCAACTTTGAAATTTTCCACTGCCCATTTCCAGAATGAACGAATTGCTTTGAAGTAATTATCTTGAGCAGAAGTTGAAAGATTCCGTTTAGGGTCAGCAAGATCGGACATAAAACGGGCAAGATCAATTTCAGTGATAATTTCAATATCTGGATTTTCTAAACTTTCGCACAGTTTTATAAGCAAATGACGATAAAGATATAGGGTTTTTGGAGATAAATCACCTTTTCGATTTCCTGTTTTACAGATTAAAAAGCCTTCAATTGCATATAATAGTTTCATAAAGCTAATATCCTTTGGCTCAAGTATTTTTTTCAATCTATTAAGCCGCAATATATTAGCTTGATGTATTAGGATGGTTATTAGAACATGGGATATAATTAAAGCGGGTGATGGGATTCGAACCCACGAATGTTAGCTTGGGAAGCTAATGCCTTACCACTTGGCAACACCCGCAGCAGGACTCTATTTTATCGCAGTTTTAATTATTTGGGAGTGTAAACTTAAAATTTCCATGAAATCTAAAGTAAGAGAAACCGAGCAATTTATTCGAGGCCGGAGAAACTCATTTAAATATGCTTTCTCAGGTTTTTTTTACGTGTTGAGAACCCAAAAAAATGCCTGGCTGCATTTCGCTGCCACGGTATTAGTCGTGTTGTTTGCCTGGTGGCTGCGAATTGAACGGTTTGAGTGGCTGGCGATTCTGCTTGTGATCGGGATTGTCTGGACGGCTGAGTTTTTGAATAC
>JAKPVM010000234.1 GCA_029572555.1 Verrucomicrobiota bacterium
TAACAATTTCAGGATTAACTTTCTTTAAAATGCCTACCAAATCTTCAACTTCACGAATGTTCCATATATAGACGCCAATCCCAACTATCTTCGGATTTTTGTTTAGAATTGCCTCAGCGATATCAATTGGGCGCGTCTGAATGTCAAACTCCATTATTTCCGCGTTGTTTTTTAAATCGCCGAGATTTGCAAACAAATAGCGCAACCCAAACGCCGTGTGAATATATTTTGCGTTTATCGTTGTTAACACCACATCAATCATCGTCAAATCATATTATTTTATAATACGGACTGATTATACAACAGCAAAGAAATAAATTGTTATATCATTTGAAATAACATCTTAAAAATCGCAGTTTAATATTCTAAATTTTGTCGCAATGATTTAACAATCCCGTCAAAACGTTGTAATATTAAGTTGTTAAGTTTTGACCAGATATGAAAACTAAAATTAATCTGGTCAAACAAATAAAGGTTGCCTTCCTTACGATAACCTTTGCTGTGCCAATCGCATTTATTGCGCATGCCCAGTCATCAGATGCATTACTGGATAAACTTGTGCAAAAAGGAATATTAAGCGTAAAGGAGGCAAATGAACTAAAAGAAGAATCCGATAAGGATTTTAAAAATGCCTTTGCGGCTAAAACCGGTCTGGCTGATTGGGTGAACTCATTCAGAATAACCGGCGACATTAGAGGCCGCTATGAGGGATTTTATGGAGATAATCCGAATTTCATTGAGAGAAATCGTTTTAGATACAGAGCCAGAATTGCGTTCATAGCGTCTATGCTTAACAATTTTGAGGCAGGTTTGCGACTTACAAGCGGCGAGCCAGTTGGAGGTTTTGGCGGAGACCCAATTTCTGGAAATTCATCTTTTCGCGATAATGCGTCTAAAAAGTTCTTATACGTTGACCTCGCTTATTTTAAATGGAACGCAATAAACAGCGGCGATTGGAAATTGGAGACAACCGTCGGCAAAATGGAAAATCCTTTCGTTTATTCTGATATGGTATTTGACGGAGATTATACACCAGAAGGATTTGGGCTGAAATTATCTTATTCGCCGTTTGCCAAACATAAATTGACACTAATAGGCGGGATATTTACGCTTGATGAATTGGGTTCTTCAACAAGAGACCCGTTGTTGGCTGGCATCCAATTAAGATGGGATGCAAATTGGGCAACAAAGATATCTTCATCTGTGGGCGTCGGATTTCTGTCGATTAATAATGACGACAAACTAACCTCGGCTGATGTCCCGGATGTAAATAGAGGCAATTATTATACCGGAACAAGGTCTCGTTATGGGTTCAATCCAGTTGTGGCAGATGCTTCATTAACGTATATGCTTGATAAGTTCCCACTTTATTCCGGTCCGTTTCCTATCAAAGTTTCAGGTGAATATATGAACAACCCTGCGGCTGTTGGGGATAACTATGGATGGTCAACAGGAATAACATTTGGCAAAGCAGGAAAGAAAAACTCGTGGGAATTAGGCTATAATTACAAATACCTCGGTGCTAACGCATGGTGGGAGGAATTAGTTGATTCTGATTTCGGCGCTTATTACGCCGGCATATCTCCATCAAATCCCGCAGGTTCAGGATATTATTCTGGAACAAATGTCAAAGGACACATTGTTCGGCTTGTTTATTCACCGACAGATTTCGTTACGCTCGGGGCAAAGGTGTTTTTCACAGACTTGATTGATGAACCTACTGTCGCAAATCGAGATAGCGGAATAGTCAGAATGCAGGTTGATATGTCATTGAAGTTTTAAACCAAAAACCAAAATCAACAAAAGGAACAAAAATGAAAACGTTAAAAACAATAATAATAGCAGGAACAATAGCCAGTTCTGTCTTGCTATCGCAAATTGCCGAAGCAGCGACCACAATTGTGGTTAAAGGTTCGGACACACTTGTAATTCTTGCTCAAAAATGGGCAGAAGTCTATATGTCCAAGAACCCCGATGTAAAAATTCAGGTTACCGGTGGTGGTTCTGGAACAGGTTTTGCCGCATTACAGAACCAAACAACTCACCTTTGCAACGCCTCGCGAAAGATTAAGGCAAAGGAAATTCAGGCTTGCATAGCGGCATTTGGCAAAAGACCGACAGAATATAAAGTTGCCCTGGACGGTCTTTCAATTTATGTGAACCAGGACAACCCGCTTAAAGAAATAACAATTGAGCAATTGGAGTTAATATTTACAGGCAAGGTTAAGAATTGGAAAGAATTAGGCGGGCCTGATGCTCCAATAGTTATATATAGTCGTGAAAACAGTTCCGGCACTTATGAATTCTTCAAAGAACACATATTAAAAGGAAAAGATTTTGCAGCAAGCGCTCAAACGATGCCGGGAACTGCGGCTATAATTCAAGCTATAGCGAAAGATAAAAAAGGCATAGGTTATGGCGGTGCCGCTTATGGCGTCGGAGTCAAACACCTTAATGTAAAAAGCGATGCAAATTCTCCAGCCGTTGAACCAACGGAGGAAAACATTGTTGGCGGAACATACCCGATATGGCGATATTTGTATGTCTATGTGAATCCCGCATTGGATAAAGGGGAAATCGCTAAATACCTGAATTGGATTCGTTCAGACGAAGGTCAAGCCATTGTTAAGGAAGTAGGGTATTATCCGTTGCCTAAAAATTTGCGTGAAAACTAATATGCACATAGCCCCTGCGCCATCTGGCCACCAAGTTAAACAAGGAGGTAATATGTTTAACCAAAATAAAAACTTACAGCAATCGGTTGGCTTGCGCAGGGGCGCTTTTTCAAGGCCTATAGAGTATGTTATTGAGAAACTTTTATTTTTAATTTCACTAACCGCAATTATCGCAATCTTCTTCATCTTTGCTTTTATCGGCAAAGAAGCCCTGCCAATTTTTTTTGGAAAGACAAACAGCGCCCTTGTTCAAGAAGTAATTAAGCCGGAAGATATTGACAAATATCCCGCTGAAAAAATCCGAGATTATTTAGGGTTATCACGGAGCAAATATAAAAAGATGCCCAAAGATACATTAATTATGCTCCTTGAAGTAAAGGCAGAGGCACATAAGGAAATTCCGGAATCATTTAAAAACGATAAGGATGCTCGGGTTAACACCACAGATTGGAAATACCTCATTATGCCGCATCAATGGAGCGGTTACGACAAGCCTGTATATATCTGGCAACCAGTTAGCAATATACCTAAATTTAATTTTATGCCTCTAATTATTGGGAGCATAAAAACCACTTTGTTGGGGATTTTGTTTGCCGTCCCAATTTCTGTTGCCGCCGCAATATATGTATCTCAATTAGCCCGTCCATCAATCCGCGAGATTGCTAAACCTATCATTGAACTGTTTTCCGGAATACCTTCAGTTGTGATTGGCTTTTTTGCGCTGATTGTAATGGCTACATTCTTTCAAGAAATCTTTAAATATGAAATTCGTTTAAATGCCTTTGTGGCTGGTGTTGCATTAAGTTTATCAGTCATTCCAATCGTATTTTCAATAAGCGAAGATGCCTTGAGTTCTGTGCCTCGTTCCTATGTGGAAGGGGCTTACGCCCTTGGCTCAACTAAATGGCAGGCTGCGTGGCAGGTGGTAGTTCCGGCGGCGTCATCGGGAATATTAGCAGCAGTGGTTCTTGGTTTCGGCAGGGCAATCGGCGAAACGATGATTGTGCTAATGGTAACATCAGCCAGCGAAATGACCTGGAACATCTTTGCCGGCGCCAGAACCATTACCGCCGCTATTGCCGCTGAAATGGCAGAAGTAGTGTTCGGCGGTCCTCATTATAGAATCCTGTTTTTGCTCGGCGCTCTGCTATTTGGATTTACCTTTCTGGCTAACATTATCGCACAAAGCGCAATAGCAAAATTTAAAGAAAAATTTGAAGGCACAAAATGAGCGATAGAACCACTAACGCAACAATTATGAACCTGCTGCCAAAAGATAGAAAATTATCTTCTCGCTTTTGGACGCTAATGACAGGACTGTCCGTTTTATTAATTTGCGCAACTATTGCCATAATCATATTAAATATATTTGTAAATGGTTGGGACTATTTTTCATGGAGGTTCATATCCACCATTCCAAAAAACAACTTCTTTGAACCAGAAACTGCCGGGATTCTGCCGATTATAATCGGCACGACATTAAAGGTGTTTCTGATGACGGTGTTCGGTGTTCCGGTTGGCGTGATAACGGCAATTTATTTATCAGAGTATGCTTCTTATAATTCCCATTCCACAAGGTTAATACGGTCTGCGGTGAACAATCTTGCCGGCGTGCCATCAATTGTTTTTGGCTTATTCGGGCTTGGTTTCTTTATAAACTTTGTAGGTCAAAACCTTGATGATTTAATGGGTTATTCCGAACCTGTATGGGGAAAACCTGCGCTTATCTGGGCATCTATGACGCTCGCCGTAATGACAATGCCAGTTGTGATTGTTGCAACAGAAGAGGCTATCCGCGCTATACCGCGTGGAGAACGAGAGGCAAGTTACGCCCTTGGCGCAACAAAACTACAGACAATAAAAAATATAGTTCTACCACGGGCATTGCCGGGAATTATGACAGGAATGATTCTGGCAATCTCGCGCGCTGCAGGGGAAGTCGCGCCGATAATTTTCACAGGCGTTGCTTATTTTATGGCGGATTTACCTCATAAATTAACAGACCAATTTTTAGATTTAGGTTTTCATGTCTTTGTGCTTTCCACACAATCCCCGGATATTGAAAAAACCAAACAGATGCTCTACGCAACAGTTATGGTCCTATTAATTTTGACGGTGTCACTCAGTTTAATCGCTGTCCTAATACGGATGAGAATCAGAAAAAAACTCAGATCAATGTCAGCATAATTTATGATAACCGATATTAAAGAAAACAAGATGACGCTCAATACAATAATATTTCAAACACCAGTATTAACATCAAACACGTTGATTGAAATCAAAAACCTTTCTGTGTTCTACGGCAAATCCTGTGCGATAAAAAACGTCTCTTTCAACATTAAAGAAAAAGTTATTACTGCGCTGATTGGGCCATCGGGCTGCGGAAAATCAACATTGTTGAGGTGTTTAAACAGGATGAACGATTTAATCGAAAATGTCAGAATTACCGGAACTATTTCTATTGGCGGACAGGACATTTATGCGAAAGAAGTTGACGTGATTGAACTGAGGAAAAAGGTCGGGATGGTATTTCAAAAATCAAACCCATTTCCTAAATCAATCTATGACAATGTGGCTTATGGATTGAGAATTCGCGGCGTTAATAATAAATCAACTCTTAATGAAGTTGTTGAAGAAAGCCTGCGGGCTGCCGCCTTATGGGACGAAGTCAAAGATAGATTGCACGCCAACGCTATGGGTCTCTCTGGCGGACAACAACAAAGGCTATGTATAGCAAGGGCGATCGCAATTAAACCAGAGATTATTTTAATGGACGAACCGGCCTCAGCCCTTGACCCCATCGCCACCGCTCGGGTTGAAGAGTTAATACTTTCACTCAAGGAAAATTATACAATCGTAATTGTAACCCACAATATGCAGCAGGCGGCAAGAATATCCGATTACACCGCCTTCTTTTATCTTGGTGAGTTGGTGGAATACGATACCACAAAGAAAATCTTTTTAAATCCAAAAGAAAAACGAACAGAAGACTATGTAACCGGCAGATTTGGATAAAATATTATGGAACAACATATTGAACGAGAAATTAACGATCTGAGACAAAGACTTCTCTATATGGGAGTTTATACCGAGCGCATTTTAAAACAAGCTGTCGATGCCTTGTTGAACAAGGACAAACAACTTGCTGAAAAGGTGAAAGAGAACGATGCATTGCTTGACAGAATGTTGGTTGAAATGGACGATTTCACAATGTCTCTTCTTGCCGAAGCGCCTCTTGCCTCTGACTTGCGGTTCATTGTTATGGGGATAAAAATCTCTCTAAACCTCGAGAGAATTGGTGACGAAGCCCGCAGAATTGCCAACCGCGCTTTTGATTTAGCCGATAAAGATATTCAATTTCTTGATGAGATTCAAAAATTATCAAAAATGGTTCTTCAAATGGTGCAGTCTTCAATGGAGGCATTTGAAACACAGGACACAAAACTCGCAAACGAATTGATTCAAAAAGACAAAGAGGTCGACATAATTTACAAGGAACTGCGCCAGAAACTTGAACAAGATATGTTAAACCATAGCGAAAATGTCTATGGTAATCTTCAATTGATAACTATCGCTAAAAGGCTGGAGAGGATTTCTGACATTTCCACAAATATCGCAGAAGAAGTTATTTATATTTACGAGGCAAAAGATGTTCGGATTATACCGAAAAATGAATAAAACCAATTAACGATTTATGTCCAAGAAAGTGTTAGTCGTAGATGATGAGCAAGATGTATTAGAATTGTTAACCTACAATCTTAAACAGGCTGGCTATGAAGTTTTATCAGCCGAAGATGGCAAAGAAGCCCTCTGGAAGGTACGCGTATTTTCCCCGGACATAATCGTCCTTGATATAATGCTCCCGGTTATTGATGGGCTTGAAGTTTGCAAGACTTTGAAAAAAGACCCGCAAAGTTCTAAAATACCCATCATTATGCTTACCGCCCGCGGTAACGAAGCAGACAGAATTAAAGGTTTTGAATCAGGCGTAGATGATTATCTTGTCAAACCGTTCAGCGTCCGCGAATTAATTTTGAGGCTCAAACGATTGCTTGAATCTGATTCAAAAAAAACTCCAAAGAAAGACAAAGTTATTTGCGGCGACCTTGTGATAGATACAGCCGCTTATACCGTAACTTATAAGGGAAAACCTATCAATCTTACCGCAATGGAATTCAAACTCCTTGCCGCCCTTGTTGAGGCAAATGGCGCTCTGTTCTCCCGAGACCAGCTTTTAGATAATGTATGGAACTATAACGCAGTTGTTGATACTCGCACTGTGGACGCCCACATCAGCCGCCTAAGAGAAAAGCTCGGTCCAGCAGGAAAATATATCCAAACTGTCCACCGTATGGGTTACCGGTTTATTAAATCTTAAATCGGTAAGAAATTATTCTTTTTCCGGCAACAGGACGGCTTTTGTTATTTTAAATGTATAGGCATACAGACAGGGTAGTTTGTCGCCGCTTAACCACGGCACTTCAATTTCAATATCATCGCCTTTTGCCGAATACTTTAATTTCTGGTTATATCCAAGCAACGTTACATCAGTTTCAGTAGTGGTCTTTATTTTCTTAATCGTTAACTTTTGAGGCGGAAAATATGGCGTGATAGCGTAGATAGTGTCGCCCTTTTTGGTAAAAAACATTTGTTTAACTGCTCTGCCATTTTTTGGTTCAATGCCAATTGTCTCCATTAAATCGTACTTTACTTTAAACTCGCCGTATTCTTGCGCTGGTCTCTTGCCCTCTGACCATTGACAATCGCGTCCGGCATAGCGTGTGCCGTAAATAGCCTCGCCATTCACTTTTAGCCAGTTGCCCATTTGTATAAGTCTGTCCTGCATAATCACAGGTATTCTACCATCGCCTGTCGGTCCTATGTTCAACAGGAAATTGCCGCCTCTGCTAACAAGGTCGCATAAAATAAAGATTAATTCGCGAGCGGTTTTATAATCGTCAATATTTTCTATCCGATTGAACCCATAAGAATATCCCATACCGCGACTCTCTTCCCACGGGTGCGAATCATCTTTTAACCCCGCACCATATTCGGTTGTATAATAACCGCCGTGTTTATGCCGGGTATCTTTTCCCCAGCGGTCGTTGATAACTACTTCGTCTTTTACTGGTGATTCATTAAACAGCCATGCAAGAATTTGCTCGCTTTTCCAGACAGATGACGGAAGGTCCCATTCACCATCGCTAAATATAATAGACGGTTTGTATCGGGTAACAACATCTTTGAATTGGGGAATCATATGTTCATCAATATATCGTTGGCGGTCAGTTTTCCATAGCGGGTTGAACCACTCATAGAGCGAGTAATAGAAACCGAATTTTAATCCACGTTTTCTAACCGCATCGCCTAATTCACCGAGCAAGTTCCGTTTTGGTCCGGTGGAGACGGCATTCCACGGTCTCCCCCAAGTCTTATCAGCCTCCTTGCTATCCCAGATGCAAAAGCCTTCATGATGTTTTGAGGTCGGGACAATATATTTTGCGCCTGAACGATAAAAAAGGTCTGCCCATTGGTCGGGATTAAAATATTCGGCTTTGAACATTGGTGCAAAATCCTGATACTCAAAATTTTCTCCGTAGATTTTCTTATGATGTTGCCACCACGGATTATCATCTTTCTTATTTGCCATATTATTCCAATACCACTCGGAATAATTCTTTGGGACACCCCACGATGGCACAGAGAAAAGCCCCCAGTGAATAAAAATCCCAAACTTCGCATCAAGATACCAATCAGGAGTCTTTCTCTTATCCAGAGATTCCCATTTTGGTTCAAACTGTTGAGCATTTGCAGCGGTTAATGACATAAGAATAGCGCAAATTAATCCGCGCTTGGCGATAGTTAGGACTTTGTTTTTCATAACTGCATTTTATTTTATTCGATTGGACTTACCAGAATTTTATTTCCCGGAAATGATTTTTGTAAATCGGCGGATAATTTTTCCACCCATTTTTCAAAATTTTTATCTGAAGAAAGTTCAGGCTTTTCTTCGGATTCAAACCGATACCCGCACACCCTTATAATCCCGTTCAAATGAAAACCTTGCAGTTCAATATGTCCGGAAACATTCCACTTACCCGTCTTTGTCTGCTGACACAAACGCCAATGTGGTTTGACAACAATTTCTCCCGACTCAGGACGCAAAGCGCCATTCTGGCATAATTCAACGAACTCATCATCGCTAAACGCAACATCCTCCGAGACTGGCGCCGGTGGTTCTTGAACGCCATAAAGTTCGGCATTGGTCGGTGAAATAGTCGGTCTCATTAGCGGGAAAAATATCACATCATCGATATTATCCTGTCCTGTAAAAATCATCGCCATTCTCTCAACCCCCGGTCCAATCCCGGTTGTTGGCGGAATGCCATATTCAAGCGCCTCAATAAAATCAAAATCAAGCGTGTGAAACTTGCCGCTATCCCGTTCTTCTGCGCGATAAGATTTTTTCCACGTCTCTAAAAGTTGAGCCGGGTCGTTTTGTTCAGACCAGTTATCTCCGCACTCCATTCCTGCAATAAAAATTTCAAACCGTTCCGCAAATCGCGGGTCTTCGGCAGACGGTTTTGCTAATGGCGAAATATCCACAGGATGACCATACACTATCGTCGGTTGTATCAATTCCGGTTCAATGAGACTGCTAAATGCGATATTGATTGCCTCGCCGGGGGTTGAACACTCTTCATTAATATTAAATTTCTTAAGAACATCGTTTGCCTCTTCTGTGGATTTTAGGAGCGTAAAATCAACGGCGGTCTTCTCTTTAACTGCGTCGTTCATCTTTATTCTGCGCCACGGTTCAGCAAAACTTATTTTGTGCCCGCGAACATCAAACTCCATTTTTCCGAAGACATTTTCAGCAACATATTTAAACAGTTGCTCGATAAGATTCATATTATATTCGTAGTTCTCATAAGCGGTCATTGTCTCAACCATTGAAAACTCCGGATGATGACTCCTATCTATGCCTTCGTTTCTAAAATACCGTCCGATAGTAAAGACCTTATCGTATCCGCCAGCAATCAACCGCTTTAAATATAACTCGTGCGAAATGGCAAGATACATATCCACGCCAAGCGCGTTCACGTGCGTCTTGAAAGGTCTTGCAGTCCCACCACCATATTGCGGCTGAATTATTGGCGTATTAAATTCAATAAAACCGCGTGAAAAAAGAAACTCGCGAATCGCCTTCGTCATTGCGGCAATTAACCCAAACCGTTGATGACTCTCGCGATCCAAAGTTGTATCCAGATAACGTTTTCGCAAAATTTGCTCCCTATCTTTAAGCCCTGACCATTGGTCGGGCAATGGACGAATGGCTTTTGTGAGAATTTTAAACTCCTCGATGAGGATTGAAATTTCGCCCCGTTCAGTCTTAACAACTTTGCCCTGCGTCTGGACAATATCGCCGAGGTCAACAAGATTCAAATCGGCATAACCTAACGTGCCGCGAGTCGCGTCAGTTGGCGCAACCAAATTCCGTCGGAAAAATAGTTGAATCCGCCCGCTCTGGTCCTGGATATGCCCAAAGGCAAGCGCACCCTGTTTCCTGAACGACATCAATCGTCCAGCAACCTGAACCTGTTTGCCATCAAAGGTCTCATAAGCCCGGAGGATTTCGGCGGCATAATTTGTCCTAACGGCTTTTGATGGATAAGGATTCAATCCCCGTTCCCGCAAAGCCTTTACCTTTTCCAACCTAATTTTTCTTATCTCAAATAATGGATTTGTAGCCACAGTTTCACTCTCTTTTTAAAATTAAGCCATTAGGTTAAACCAAAAAGAATTTTGTTAAAAGAAAATTTTTAGCAAGGAATCAATGTATTGTGAATTTTTCAGAGATAACATTGTTGAAACAAAAAATCCACTCTTCAATAATTCACCATTAATTCTTAAAAATCTTTCTTGCCTGCTGGATGTCTTTTTGGATTTGCCGTTTTAAGGCTTGCAGAGATTTAAATTTGACTTCGTCTCTGATTTTTTTCTGGATGATGACCTCTACTTCTTCGCCGTAAATATCAGATTTGAAATCAAGCAGATGCGCCTCGCATCGCTTTTGTGGTGCGGATTGTTTAATGGTTGGTCTGACGCCAATGTTCAAGACGGCGTTATACATTGCTTTTTTGACAACGATACGCGCCACATAAACGCCATTCGGTGGCAGTATAAGACCGCCAACATCTACATTTGCTGTGGGAAATCCGAGTTTTTTCCCAATGCCATCTCCTTGCACAATCACGCCAAAGATACTGTATTCTCTGCCAAGCATCTGAGATGCAAGTTCAAGGTTGCCGATGGAAATTGCCTCCCGAACTTTTGTGCTACTGATTATTTTACCATCGAGCGAGACGGCGCTTAAACCGTGAACTTCAAACCCTAAATGCTTGCCCATTTTTTCAAGCAACGACAGGTTGCCTGTGCGATTATGTCCAAACAGAAAATTTTTACCTACGGATATGCTTTTTATGTTGCCGAGTTCGTGTCTTAAAATTTTAACAAAGCAGGTAGCCTCAAGTTTGCTCATGTTTATATCAAATGGAATCAGTATCGTATATCCAACGTCGAGCAGTTCTATCATTTTTAATTTTTGTTTTAATGGATAAATCAACGGTGGCGGTTTTGAGTGCGGTATTACGGTTTTTGGATGTCGGTCAAACGTTACAACAACAGCAGCGCCGCTGTATATTTTTGCATCGGCAATCATTTTTTTAATTACCTGTTGATGTCCAAGATGAACGCCGTCAAATGTCCCGATAGCCACGCATACATTATGAAAGCCGCTTTTTCTAAAAAAGTCGTTAATGCATCCTTCAAATTTTTGGTGATTAGTAAGTGCGCTATTAAAAATATCAAGATGGTGTATGGAAGAAGTATGAAAAGCCTCATATTCACATAATTCTTTATGAACTGTTATTCCGCCTTCTGGTATAATGGCTTTCATCTTGATTATTTTAATGTAAGAATTTTTACAACCTCAGTGATAGGGATGATTTTTTCCTGCAATTGTTTGGGGGGCAGTTTGATCAATTCTTCCAATTCAATAGCATCATCAACCGTGAATTTACCAGAGACAGTTCTGCGGAGGTGTTTCAAATGCGCACCACAACCGAGTTCTTTACCAAAGTCATAAACAAGGCTGCGGACATAAGTCCCTTTTGAGCAGGCGACTCTGAACCACGCCATAGGTTGAATATATTCTTCAACAGTGAAATCATAAATATGGATGGGGCGAGCATCTCTGTGAACATCAACACCTTTTCGGGCGAGTTTATAAAGCGGGATGCCACCTTTTTTTACCGCTGAGACCATCGGCGGGGTTTGCAAAATATCGCCGGTGAACTTTTTTGCGATTTCATTTAATCGTTCGGTTGTTAATGGCGGGACAGGTTTTGCTGAGACAACCTCGCCATCGGCGTCGTAAGAATCGGTTTCGATGCCGAGCACCATTGCGCCTTCATAAACTTTATCCGTTGCAGTGAACCGTTCGGAAAGTTTAGTCCCTTTTCCCGTTACAACGATAAGCAAACCAGTTGCATTGGGGTCAAGCGTGCCACAATGTCCAACCCTCTGGATTCCGAGTATGGAGCGGACAGTATCCACAACATCATGAGAGGTCGGACCGGCGGGTTTATCAATTAATAATATGCCGTCATACAGAGAGATTTCAAAAGGCAAGTTCATTAAAAATCTATAGATGAGAATTTAAAGTCTTTTTTATTGCCGATAGAACGCGGCGCTGCACGGAAAGAGGCGTTCCTCTAATTTTTGCGCCTGCGGCTGCGGCGTGTCCCCCGCCGCCAAATTGACTCGCAATATCGCTTACATTGATTAAAACATTTTTGGAACGGAGGCTAACGCGGATTAAATCCGGTTCTTCTTCTTCAAATACGCAGGCTACAACAACAGGTTCAATTGAACGGATATGGTCAATTAAACCCTCCGTATCGTCGCAATTTGCGCCTGTTTTACCAAAGTCTTCTTTTTTTAGCCAGAAGTATGCTATTTTGTTGTTATATGTAAGTTTAAAACTGTTGTAAATCCTCCGCAGTAGCATAACTCGGGAAAGCGGAAATGACTGATAAACCCGCGCACATATTTCCGCAATGTTTGCCCCTCTGCTGACAAGTTCGCCTGCTATATGATAGGTCATCGGTTTTGTAGTGGGATATTGGAAAGAACCAGTATCCGTTGAGATTGCTGTAAAAAGGCAATCGGCAATTTTTGCCGTTATAGGGAAGCGGCCAGCCCGGAGGATCCGGTAGACAAGTTCGCCGGTTGAAGATGCGCATTCTGAAACCCAGTTGAGGTCTCCGAATCGTTCGTTGCTTTCGTGATGGTCTATGTTAATCAGCAATTTTCTGTTATGGATATAATCAAGAGTTGTTCCGAACCTATTGAGGTTTGCCGAATCTACTGCTATCACACAATCAAATTGATGCCCATTATTTGGCTTTTTTATAAGTTCTATGGCATCAAGGAATTTATATTTATATGGAACATCATTATCATTCCAGACGAGCACATCTTTCCCGCTATCCTGCAAAGCAAGTCCTAAAGCAAGCTGGGAACCAATGCAATCGCCGTCTGGACGTATATGCCCTATTATACAAAAGGTCTGGCTTGATTTTAACGCATCAACTATGCGTCCGACAATCTTTGGATACGACTTCATTATTGTTGTGAAGAAGGATTATTCTTTTCAAGTTCCTCTATAATTGAAAGCACCCTATTACCTCGTTCAATTGAATTATCAAGGATGAATGTTAATTTTGGGGTGTGTTTCATTACAAGGATTTTTGCAATATGCTGTTGTATAAGGTGCTTATTTTCTTGGAGATATTCAAAACTTTTTTTCTTTTTTTCTTCATTTCCCAGAATAGTGACATAGACTTTTGCTTGTTGAAAATCGCGGGAGACTTCAACATCGTAAACGGAAATCATTCCGGCTTGTTCCATCTGAAAATATCGTTGAATAGCCTCGCCAACTCCGCGTTTTATTAGTTCACGAACACGTTCCAGCCTATATGTCATAACTACCTCCATCAATCTATACTTTGCAGTGTTTTTTCTAATTTATAACAATGGAGAGTGTCTCCAACATTAAAGTCATTAAAACCTTCAATCCTTACACCACACTCCATTCCAGCACGAGTTTCATTGACCTCATCCTGGAAGTGTCGCAGTGAAGAAATAATACCTTCATAAACCAGTTCTTTTCCACGATAAACCCTGACTTTTGCCCCGCGAATTAGACTGCCATCTACAACCATACAACCGGCAACCTTGCCGCCCTTAGAAAGTTCAAACACCTTTTTAACATCAGCCCTTCCGAGATTAACCTCTTTAACCACTGGTTCAAGCAAGCCTGCCATTGCAAGCTTAACCTCATCTATTAATTCGTAGATGATAGAATATAATTTGATTTGGACGCCTTCTTTCTTGGCTATGTCCGATACACCGTGTTCAAGTTTTGTATGAAACCCGATTATTATTCCCTTCGAGGCTGAGGCAAGCATTACATCGCTTTCAGATACCGCACCAACGCCGCTATGTATTATTTCAAGCGAAACCTTATCAGACTTAATATCTTTTAGCGCCTTTGTTATTGCTTCAACCGAACCCTGCATATCAGCCTTTACGACAACTTTCAGGATTTTTGCTTTGCTTGTTTCAATGGACTGCAACAAAGATTCGAGGGTTATTTTCTTAATAGGCAAGGTTTGTCCATTTTGTTTTGCCGACTCAATCTGTTTTTCGGCGATTTCTCGGGCTTTATCTATGCTATCAACAACTTCAAATGAAATACCCGCTTCCGGAACGCCGTTCAATCCGAGCACCTTAACTGCATACGAAGGTTTTGCTTCTTTTAACCGTTCATTTTTATCATTAATTAGCGCCTTTACCTTTCCATAATATTGACCGCAAACAATGAAATCGCCAACCCTTAATGTGCCACGTTTTATAAGAAGGGTTGCAGTTGGTCCGCCCGGTTCCAGCGCTGATTCAATTACATTGCCGAACGCCGGACAATCCGGATTGGCTTTCAGATCCATCACATCGGCTCTTAACACAATCATCTCAAGCAATTTATCAATACCCTGTTTTTTCAATGCAGAGACATCAACAAAAATTGTATCTCCACCCCAATCTTCCGGTGTTAAGCCTAATTTAGAAAGCTGTTCCCTGATGCGATTGGGATTTGCCGACGGATGGTCACACTTGTTGACTGCCACAACGATTGGAACTTTTGCAGCCTTGGCGTGATTCAAAGCCTCTATCGTTTGTGGCATAACCCCATCATCAGCAGCCACTACAAGCACAACAATATCTGTTACATTTGCGCCTCGCGCCCGCATTGCGCTGAACGCAGCATGACCCGGCGTGTCAATAAATGTAATCTGTTTCATTTTTTTCTTATCATCGGGGTGCGGAATTTCAATAGTATAAGCCCCGATATGCTGCGTTATTCCGCCGGATTCAGAAGCAGCAACGTTTGATTGTCTTATTGCATCGAGCAATGTTGTTTTACCGTGGTCAACATGTCCCATTATTGTTACAACTGGCGGACGCGGTTTTAGTTTAGATGGATCTTCGGTTCCACTTTTATCTTTATTCTTATCTATGACTGGAAGTTGTTCAATCTTTGTGCCTCGCTTTTCGATAACAAGGTTAATCCCGAATGTTGCAGCTACATCTTTTGCAATGTTTTCCGGAATAAAATCGTTTACCTGAGCAAGCACCCGCCGTTTGAGTAGCTCAGCTATCACCTGAAACGCCTTTTTACCGAGCACAGTTGCAAGGTCTCTTACAACAATAGGTGGCTTAATACTAACAACCGGCGCATTTGCTGCGAGCACAGGGGCTTTTGGAGGCTGCGGAGTAAATTTAGATGGTTTTATGTCCTTTGGCTTGCCATGTTGAAATACCTGTTGTGGTTTTTGTTGTTCCTTCCCTTTTTTGACTTGTGATAGAGGTTGTGCTGTCTTTGGAACGAATTTTTGCGGTTTTTGTGCGGGTTGTTGTTTTGCCAGCTGCTGTTGTTTTGTCTGTTGATTTGGCTTTGCTTGTTGCTGTTTCTTTGCTTGTTGATTCGGTTTTTTTTGTTGTTTTTTGGGTGGCGGTTGTGGTCTTGACTTTGTGAATTTGCTTAAATCTATTGACCCAATTTTAGCCCCAACCTCAATTTTAGTCGGTTGTAGTTGAACGGCTTGCGCCTCTGAATCGGTAATCGTTGTTTCTTCTTTTGGTTCATTACTGTCTGGTTCTATAATAATTATAGATTCATTTTCTGTAGTTTCTTCAATCTTCCGCTCATTATCAACAACAGATCTTTCTAATGTTTCCGTTTCCTCTGTAACTTGTAGAGATTCTTTATCGGTTTTATTTTCAGTTTCTTCTACAATAGGTTTGGTCTGAACTTGTTGCTTGTCAGAAGAAATGTCTGTGGTTTTTTTCCAATCCGTTGCAGTTGATATCACCGGTGGAATTACAAGCGAGTCAACTGGCTGGATTACCGAAGCCTCACCTTTTGTTAAAGTGGATTCAGAAATAGGTTCCGAAATTGACCCGGTTTCTGAGACTTGCAGTTCCTTGGTGATATTTGCTATTGATGGTTCTTCTGTTGGTGTAGATACTTCGGATACTACCTTTGCAATAGTTGTTTCGCTTTCTGTCGTAACTTCTGCCACTGGTTCTGCTGCATTTGTTTTGGAGGCAGGAGTTGAAACGGCCGGTTCTTGTGGAACAACAACCTCCGGAAGCTGTGGAAGATGTTTTTCTAGACTTTCAGCGGTTACTTTATCGATGGAGCTTGATGCTTTAAGATCAAGCTTACCAAAACTCAAGTTGTTTTCATAAATAGTTTTTATTACCTCTGCAGGCTTTATACCGTGCTTTTTTGCTATGTCGTAAATTCTTATGGGCATATATAAATGATTATTATCTCTCTCCGTCTATTATTAAAAATGTGTTTTTGTTTAAAATCAACATAGTTTTATGATATTTCAATTCTACGTTTTTGAGCTTCAGCCTTTGCCGCTTCAAGAATCTGCTCCGCAGCACTACCGATTCCTTCTATTGAAGCCAGTTCGTCAACATCCATACCAAGCAAGGTGTCCAAACTGGCTATCCCATTGTTGACAAGTATCTCTGCCTGTTCCGGAGTAATTCCGGAAATATTTTCCATTTCTTTTTTAGCGTTTGCTACTTGCTCATCAAAGTCCGGACCTATCTTTGGTTCATCTTCAATTAATACATTAATGTCACAATTACAAAGTTCAGAAATAAGCCTTATGTTGTGTCCGTGCTTTCCTACAACAATTTGATACTGGTCTTTTGAGACAACAATCGTTGCTTGCTGTGATTTGGGGTTAACTTCAACAGATTTAACCTTTATCAGTGGAAGTGCATTTGTAATAAATTTCCCCATATCTTTGTCCCAGTGAACAACGTCCACTTTCTCATTGCCTAATTCTTTAACCACATTTTTTACCCTGCTTCCTTGAAGCCCTACACAAGCGCCGACAGGGTCAACTTTCGGATTATTTGAGTGGACAGCAATCTTTGTCCGTCTTCCCGGGTCTCTTGCAATCGCTTTGATTTCTATTATACCTTCTTTGATTTCAGACACCTCGAGATTAAATAACGCCTTTACAAACTCCGGATTTGACCGAGAAATAATGAGACGCGGCGCGTTTTGACGGTTTTCTACCGATAACAATAGACCACGAATTGTATCGTTAAGGTTAAAGTTTTCAGAACGAACTCGTTCCTTTTGTGGCATAATTGCCTCGCAATCGCCGAGCTCGATTATTACATCGGATTGTTCAAAACCGACTACTTTACCGCTAACAATATTGCCAACCAACGGCATATACAGTTCTATAATTTTTTCCTTTTCAGCCAGTCGAAGCGCCCGTTTAAAGGCTTCGGTTGCTATTGTTGACGCAATTCTGCCGAGGTCTTGCGGTGTAACTTCAACCTGGATTTCTTGACCAATTGCGGCGTCCTTATTGTACTTTTTCGCTTCCTCAAGGGAAATCTCATCATGGGCGTTTTGCACCCTATTTACTACAATAAGTGTGGCAAAGAGTTTAATTTCTTTCTCTTTCTCGTTTATAATAACTTCGAGTTTTCTACCCCTCTGAACTGCCTTTTTACCAGCAGCCAGGAAAGCTTTATGCAACGCCTCAATAAGGATTGGACGGGGGATTCTTTTCTCTTTCACCCAGAAGTCCAACATATCAAATATATCTGTCTTCATACCGGCATTCTTCGTGTTTAAGAATAAAAAAGTCGGTATTTTTACCGACTTTAACACCCAGAAAAACCAATCGGTTATCTGGCTTATTTAAATTCATTATATCTTACATTGTTTAGTCAGTCAAATTAATTTTTCGTCTAATACGGTTAATTTAATATAAACAATTATTCCGCTTTTTCAAATGATTAATTTTATTTAAAAGAATAATTCCTGTAAGCAATTGTTTCTCAATGAATTTTACGATAATAAAGCCCTACATTATTTAAGATATTGCTGTAACGAAGGGAAACGCCGCATTACAAAGTTCAAGGTATTGGTGGATTTGATTTCTTTTAGATAGTGGACAGCCTTACTTTTATCACCTTTCTGGTCATAAATAGAAGCAATCTGCACTCGGGTAAAGTCAGCCCTTGGTGAATCCGGTGCAATAGCAAGCAGTTTTTTGTAGCATCTAATCACATTTTCTTGTTCTTCGTTCATCTGGAATACATTAGCCGTCTCATTCAGAAGTCCTTCGGCTGTAAAATTATTTCTCCTTCCTCTTGGGTTGCCACCGCTTGCAATGATATCAACATTTGGTAGCACATAGGCTTCATAAATTCTTGCGGCAAGCCAAAAGTTTTGTGCATAACCAACTGCGTCTTGCGCCGCCTGTCGCGCCAACCTTAATGCTGTCCTGAGATGCTCAGGATTTTTGCTTCCAAACAATTTATCAGCAACCCATAATTCCTGCCCTATAAATTCATACATCTTGCTATATGTGGTCGCTTCTTCAAATTTTTGACGCATAGTCTGAATTAATTCAGATTGCGCCGCCGCAAGTTCCCCGCTTTCAGAGGCATCCAACGGACGATATAAATCCTTGAACATCAACTGAAAATCTATCAAATCCGACAATATTGGCTTAATTAGTCCTTCTTTTTCTGCAAGAAGTTTCGCATTTGTTTCAATTTCGTCCTGAATCTTTTTAACTTGTTCCTTTACCTTGTCCAAATCATTCGGCATCAGTGTTGCGTTTGTTCGTCCTGTTAAGGCTAATACAATGTCAGGGTCTTCTTGTTTGCCTTCAAGGCGGGCTGCTGAAAGTTGTAGCAAAAGTTTATTAGTATTAATGGTCCCTTCAATTTTCAACGCATCAGATTTCAATTTAATATATTCATCACACAATGTCTGAAAATCTTTTTTAGTTAGTTTTCCTTTGTAACTTTTTTCGTCAGGAATATTTTTTTGGGCTGGTGCTTTTTCCATTTCAGCCTTTGATGGGAATTTAAAGTTGACTGAAAAATCTCTCTTGCCGCTGTTCTTCTTCAAGAAACTTTTGACTTGCATTTTTACATACCACGACGGCTTTGGTCCGGAAAAAAAACAAACCACACCCCCTAATACTATCGCAAATGCCACAATCCCGATTATTAAATTCTTACTAATTCTTATTTGCGTTGAATTTTTATCTTGATTCATAGTGCTATTCAATTTGAGATTCTATTGCATCATCACAATTAATTCTAACTTATTAAGACGATTAATGTTAATCAAAAGTTACATTAGTGGATAATCTAATCTTTATTAATCTGAATCATTAGCACAGATATCGGATTAATACACAATAACAAAATATTTATACTCCAGATTATGACAATTAATATTGTGAAAACATTTTGTCCATAATATATCAACCAGCCGAAGGCTGGCATTCTGAAACTCCGCAAGGAGTGGCAGGATTATAGCAAAAGAGATACAGCTTCAAATCTAACCTCCGACAGGAGGTAACAGAGACATTGAATTTTGATGATTAGATTCTAAATTATCGCTCTGTTACCACTATCTTGGTTTTGTCCTGTGTTAATTTTACTGCTACAATCCTTTCACTCCTTGCGGAGTTTGAAAATGGAAATAGTTCTAATTGCTCATTATCTTTTAATTTTTCTTGACTTTTTAAATATATGTGATAATAATCATCATATATTATTTATACCTAACAAGTGGATATTATGTCTTGTTTGAAAACAGAAAAGACTATTAATTATTTAAAACCTCAGAAAAACCAAACTTGAAGGATATCGGGAACATTAACAAAGCAAATTAGGAGGCAAATGGTGAATAATTCTATTGCAGAATTGGAGAAACGGTTATGGGACATAGCAGATGAACTACGGGCAAATTCAGATTTAAAGTCCTCAGAATATTCCACCCCTGTTCTGGGGCTAATTTTTTTGAGATACGCAGATTACCGTTTTTCCGAACAAGAAAAAATATTTGCAACAAAAACAAGCAGCCGTAGAGAAATAGGTAAAATAGACTATCAGGCTGCTGGCGTTATGTATCTGCCTGATGAGGCGCGGTTTTCTTATCTTTTGAACCTTCCAGAAGGCGCTGATATTGGAAAAGCAATAAATGAAGCAATGAAGGCTATTGAACGAGAGAACGAAGAGCTTAAAGGCATTCTTCCCAAATCTTATAACAGGTTTAAAAATAGCCTGTTAGTTGAACTGATAAAACTTATGTCGTCAGTTTCAGCAGATATTGAAGGAGATGCCTTTGGAAAAATATACGAATATTTCTTAGGCAAGTTTGCTATGGCAGAGGGCCAGCATGGCGGTGAATTTTTCACCCCAACCTCTCTTGTTAAATTAATAGTCTCTGTAATTGAACCCTTTCACGGCAAGATATTAGACCCCGCCTGTGGTTCTGGCGGTATGTTTGTTCAAAGCGCTGAATTTGTTAAGGAACACCAAAAACGGGCAATAGACGAAATCAGTATTTATGGACAGGAAAAGACAAGAGAAACTGTGAACCTCTGTAAAATGAACCTTGCTGTTCACGGACTTTCTGGCGATGTTTTACAGGGTAATTCTTATTATGACGACCTACACGATATGGTCGGTAAATTTGATTTTGTAATGGCTAATCCGCCGTTCAATGTGGATAGGATTGATAAAGAACGGATTAAAAATGATAGAAACCGTTTCCCGTATGGTATGCCTTCGGTAGATAACGGTAATTACTTATGGATTCAACTTTTTTATAGCGCTCTAAACGACAATGGACGGGCTGGATTTGTTATGGCTAATTCTGCAAGCGATGCCCGAGCAAGCGAATTGGAACTACGGAAAAAATTAATCGAACAAAAAGTCGTTGATGTAATAATTGCAATCGGTTCTAATTTCTTCTATACAGTTACTCTCCCCTGCACATTGTGGTTTTTAGATAAAGGCAAAAAGGATACAGATAGAAAAGATAAAGTTCTTTTCATAGATGCCCGTAAGATTTACACCCAGATTGACCGAGCACATCGTGAATTCACACCTGAACAGATAGAATTTATCGCAAATATTGTTCGTTTATACCGCGCAGAAAATATTGAAACAAGAAATGGCAGCGGAGAACTGATGAAACAAACATTCCCAAATGATAAATATCAAGACATTATCGGGTTGTGCAAAGTCGCTACGTTGAAAGAAATTGAAGAACAGGGCTGGAGTTTAAACCCCGGACGATATGTAGGCGTTGTTGAACAGGAAGGCGACGGCTTCGATTTTAAAGAACGGCTTGAAGAGTTAAACGAAGAATTGGAAACACTGAATAATGAGTCAAGAGAATTAGAAGCGCAGATATCAGAAAACGTTTCAAAAATTCTGGAGGTGAAAGATATAAAATGATTAAACCAAGTCTATTTACCCCTGAAGCAGGTTTAGAACACCCCGAATCAGAAAATACAGAATATAAATCAAACTGGAATGACGATTGCTTAAAAAATGGGACTAAATGAAAGACAGATAAAGGCAGTGATGTATGTAAAAGAAAAAGGTAGAATTACTAATCGTGAATATAGGCAAATTACAGGAATTTCTGACGAAAGCGCAAGAAAAGACCTTATGGATATTGTTCAAAAAGATATATTCAAGATTAAAGGTAAAGGACGTAATATAAGTTATATATTGGCGATGAGTT
>JAKPVM010000248.1 GCA_029572555.1 Verrucomicrobiota bacterium
AGATGCTGCTCCAGAGAATGAAAATCTTTCTCCCCAACAAAGCGAAAATCATCGAAAATGTAGTGGAGAAAATGGCCTGATTTTTACCGTAACTAATTGATATTACATCTCCCAAACTTTTGAACTGCGGAAGATGGGTTAGCGCATCGATGATGGCCTGCCGTATTTTTTCGTGGATGCAGCAGCTTCCCTCACGAGGAATAGATGTTGACACATCAATTTTATGGGAGAGAATGTCAAAAAGACTGGCTTGGTTTGCCTGAACAGCAACTCTTTTTTTACTTTTAGCCATTGAAAACCCCATAAATTTCATTTATAAACAAATCAAAAAGAGGTATCATCACCATGAACAGCATCATTTTACGCAACTTTTGCGACTGGTTGGTTTGTTTGTCGTCCAGGCTTTTTCGGTTCGCCGGGCCAGATGCGCTTAATGTCGATGCCAATCGCCTCCGCAATCTTTTCCCTGATCCGTTGCGATGTTTGTCTCCCGGAAATGATCTGATATATTGCCTGGCCCGTGACATTGAGTTCTCTGGCCAGCACCGATTGGGTAACGCCGACACGGATCATGGCGATCCGGATATCGTTCGGGCTCATTCCGGTAGGTTCCAGGTTTATCGGTCGAGGTTTCATTTTTTTTGGCCTCCAGTTAAATTTGATGTTGAAATTGTAATATACCTTATAAATGATGTTGTCAAGATAAAAATGATGCACAGCTTAAAATTTGCTAATATGCGTGTAAAAAAGTTGCATGTTCTTGAATTATTTATGTTTTATAGCGTTATCGACGTTTTCTATCACCTTGCATCTCTTTATTTAATTACTGATGCAGAAAATATGATGTAATTATATGGCTCGAAACGTTAAATATGATGTTGAGCTTGGCAAGCGAATCCAGCGGCTAAGAAATGACCGTTCGCTAAGTCAAAAAGGTTTAGTTGAGGCTGGTATAGGTATAAGTTTACCAACCATTCAACGATATGAAGCGGGCGAATTACCAGGTGCAAAGGGCATTGAAAAAATTATAGATTATTATAAGTGCAACAAATCCTGGCTCCTCACCGGCGAAGGCGTTCCTTACCCGGACCGGCCGGAGGAAAAACCGAATACCCCTGATGAAATACCAAAATTTACCGATATATTTGATGATTATAAAGATTTGCCAGACGATCAGTTGACCGTTATGATTGATCACCTGAAATCGCTATCGAGGAACGACAGAAAACGCATCATTTCCGACCTGATCACCAGCACACGAAGGGGCGGCGTCGATGCTCTTCTATTAAAAAAAATCTATGCCGTATTGCTTGAATTCCTTAACAAGAAAGGTAGATCCCAATTAGACTCTAATGACTTTGTTTTCGCCATTACCCTGCAAACGATCTACCATGAGATCCAGAAGATTCCCAATGATCAAGAGCTATTACATATATTTGAAGCATTGTACGCGCTTGGCAAGGTATTCCCAGGTAATGTTCCGCTTATACCCCATGAACAATTGGAGTTGTTTTCCTGGGGGCATAATGATGAGCAAGTTTAGTTATATATGGTATTGAAATGCCACAAATAATTGGGCTGTTCGTTGTTCTGGCTTTTCTTATATGGCTTTATAATGCTATGGGCGCAGTCGCCTTTTGGCTCTTATTAATTGCGGTGGTCGTTATTGTCGTATGGAAAGCTCGTTCAAATTCCGATAAATTCCGCGTTACAGCTTCAGAATTGGCAATGTTGACGATGCAGAAGAAGATTTCTCCACAAGAAAGTAAATCTTTAAATTTACGGCTTTTGCGCGGGAAAAATTATCGTATCGGGGAACTTAATAGACACCTGGAAATATTAAGAGAATCTATCGACATAGCTCTAATGAGCAAGAAAAAGGACATTGCTACATCGCGAATGGATACCGTCACTGAGACATGGCGGCTTATAAATGATAAATATATCGAGCTGTTGTCGGACGATGTTAAAAAATATATAGGAAGTGTCGTTGATTCAGCATATAAAAATTTTCAAACAGATATGTATCTGAATATGGCCCAGGGACATATTGACAAAGCTTATTCACTAAAAACTGAAAAATCACGTAATAAATACAAATTATTAGCATGCGATGTATTACGGGAGGGTTTGGAGAACCCGACGAGCGATAAGGATAAAATAAAGGCCAAATTGTTTCTCATAGAGAATTCCATGCAATAAAAATAATGTCGCAGGTTACGTTTTTTTATCAACAGGTTTTTTAAAAAGATTGTCGCATTTAGCGCAGACGCGGCTGGCCGCCACAAAATATCTATAACCATGCGAACACATTAACTGAAATTGAACGGCAAGTCCCGTATTGTCATGAATAGTCACGGTCAAATCTTGTCGCAGGATAAGTTACTTCTCACACACCCGCTGGAATTCCTCCGGATTGTCCGTGTGGAGCGGGTGGGTGGCCCGCTTGATTTCCGCAAAGGAGCCCTGGGGGATGGCGGCGCTCATCTCCCTCGCCTTGTCGGCGCTCATCACCCGGCTTTCAATACCCCGGATGATCAGGGCGGGGCACCGGATTTCCTGCAACCGGGGCCGCAGGTCATAGCGGTC
>JAKPVM010000273.1 GCA_029572555.1 Verrucomicrobiota bacterium
ACTTGGGTTTTCATATTAATTGTTGCAATTCCTTTTTATTACGGCTGGCTTAAAAAACCGACCAATAATTCAACTAATGAGATTAAAGTAGTTGAAAATAACAATTCCGATTTAATTTCAAATTTAGAACACAAATAATTAAATTATTAAAGTAATAATAAGTTTTGTTTATGTCAAGAATAATGATTCAGGAGGTAGCTGAAAAAGTGGGTCAGGAGGTTTTAGTTAAGGGTTGGGTGCACACTCGTCGTGATCATGGCAAGTTGATTTTTATTGATGTGCGTGATCGTAGCGGTTTGTTGCAGGTGGTTTTTATTCCTTCCAACAAAGAGGCGCATGAATTGGCACAATCTTTGCGTAGCGAGTTTGTCGTAGAAATTACTGGTCAGATTAATGAACGGCCGGCCAATATGGTCAACGACAAAATTCCAACCGGCAAAGTTGAAATGTTGGCGACAGGTCTTTCAATTATCAACGAGGCCAAGACACCGCCGTTTGAGGTTGATCAAGACACCAAAGATGTCAGCGAAGAGCTTCGCTTAAAATATCGCTATCTTGATTTGCGCTCTTTGCGTATGGCCGATAATTTAGTGATGCGATCAAAAGTTAATAAGTTTTTTAGGGATTATTTGGAACGAGAAAAATTTTTGGAAATTGAGACGCCAATTTTAACCAAGGGCACACCCGAGGGAGCGCGCGAATTTTTGGTCCCATCTCGCATTTGGCCGGGCAAATTTTATGTACTGCCGCAATCACCTCAACAATTCAAGCAATTACTGATGGTGGCTGGGGTTGACAGATATTTTCAGATTGCCAGATGTTTCCGCGATGAGGATACTCGTGGCGATCGCCAAGCAGAATTTACTCAGCTTGATATTGAAATGAGCTTTATCACTCAAGAGGATTTGTGGCAGATTATTGAAGGCATGACAATTGAATTGGTAAAAACTTTATATCCCAATAAAAAAATAACTTCCGAGCCGTTTCCGCATTTGACCCACGCTGAGTGTATGAAAAAGTATGGTACTGATAAGCCGGATTTAAGGGTTAACAAAGAGGATCCTGATGAACTCGCTTTTATGTGGCTGGTTGATGCGCCGATGTTTAAATATTCTGAAACCGAGAATAAATTAGTCGCTGCCCATCATCCATTTACGATGCCCAATTTAGAAGATATGAAAGCGATGCCTGATGAGCCCAGAAAATGGCGTTCTTATGGCTATGATTTGGTATTAAATGGCTTTGAAATCGGTGGCGGTTCAATCAGAATCCATTTGCGCGATATTCAACAGAAAGTTTTTGAATTATTGGGTGTTGGCGAAGAAGAAATCAAGAATCGTTTCGGGCACATGTTAGAGGCCTTTGAGTA
>JAKPVM010000279.1 GCA_029572555.1 Verrucomicrobiota bacterium
ATTTACATGGCAACAGTATCTTTTGCTGTGTCTTTTTTTTAATGTGGCGTCGGCATCATTGGCGACCGTCTTATACGGAGCAAGGATGCTTCCCCCACATTTATAATTGTCAGCAAGGATACTAACACCGCATTAAAGCCACAGGCAAGAATGCCTGTGCTATGTTACAAAAAAATCCCGCCGAAGCGGGATTTAATTGAGTTGTAAATGATTCTATTTTTTCTCTTCTGGCTTCCAGTTTCTCTTAGGCGGTTTCACAACCAGACCTCTTTTGATTGCCGTTGTTGATGCATATATATATTTGACCTTTCCATCAACAACCGCTTTCACCCTTTGCAGGTTCGGGAGAAAACGACGTTTCGTTATAGCGGTAATGTGTGTGCCGATGCCACCCTGTTTTTTGGGTTTACCACTTCGCCAAATAATGCTGCCTTTTGAAGGCTTTTTTCCAGTTAATTCGCAAATTCGTGCCATATTTCAATATCCAATTTTTTTAGAATTTATAATATTATCATTTTCAAAAATAATTGCAAGAAAAAAAAATTAAAAAAATTTTAAAAAAAGTATTGCCAAATTTTTATTATTTTATATATTTCTAAAAGATAGATGCACCAAAAGGTGCGCGGGCAAACCGTGTTTGCCCATTGGTTAAACAGTAAACAATAATAACAACATAATCGGAGGAACGATATGAAGTTTAATAAATGGACATTAGGTTTGGCCGCTCTGGGGGTGGTCAGCCTTGCGTCAGTTGTTCAAGCCGAGGAAAGGACGAACCCGGTTCTTACTGCGCTTTCCTCAACTACTATTAGTGGATACGTTGATACATCGATGATATGGAAGATTGGCAGAGGTAATACTCCTCTTCCCGGTCGTGCCTTTGATGGCGCTGACAAACAAGATGGTATCAACCTCAACGTTGTCGGTATAACCATTGAAAAGCCTCTTGATGAGACTGAATGGGCAGCCGGCTACAAAGTTGATTTGTTGTTTGGACCTGATGCTGAAGATTATGGGACAACTCTTAATTCAACCGGATTGGATAGCAGCCAGTTTGCTATCAAGCAGGCGTATATCGCATTGAGGGCGCCGCTTGGTAACGGTTTGGACTTCAAGATTGGTGTTTATGATAACCCATTGAGCTATGAGTCATTTGAATCCTTCAGGAACCCAAACTATAGCCGTTCTTATGGTTATTTGCTTGAACCGAGGGCATTCACCGGTGTGAACATAAGCTACAGATTCACTGATTGGCTAACTGTGTTTGGCGGTGTTGCAGATTCACCAAGCAATGAGATTAACGCCCGCGCTAGCAAAGGCGGTGTTGAATTTGAAAACGTAAAGACCTATTACGGTGGTATTACATTGACAGCCCCAAGCGATTTAGGATTCCTTGAAGGTTCAACCTTAACAGCCGGCCTTTATGATGGTCTGCCTTCTAATGCTCTTGCAACAGGTGGCGATACGACAGGTTTATTTGTCGGCGCAACAATGAATACACCCGTCAAAGGCTTGGCAGTTGGCGCTGCATTTGATTACAGATGGCAGAGAGACGACTTTCTGTATGCTGGCACGCGATATGGCAATGAATATGCCGTTGGCGCTTATTTGGTCTATACCGGGATTGAAAAGTGGAAATTTGCGCTCCGCGGTGATTATTACAACAGTGGTTATAATTCTTGGTATTACACCGAACCTGATGATGGTGGCTCTGAATTGCTCGCAGTTACAGCGACAGCTGATTATCAACTCTGGGAAAATGTTATTACCAGGCTTGAATTCCGTTGGGATCATGACCTCACTGGTCAAAATCCTATTTACAGCGCTGGTCCATTTGCAGACGACGACAACAACGCAATTAGCTTAGCGCTGAACGTCGTTTACAGATTCTAATAAAATCTATTACCAAACCCCTTCTGTGAAAAACAGGAGGGGTTTTTTATT
>JAKPVM010000303.1 GCA_029572555.1 Verrucomicrobiota bacterium
TTATTTGCCGGCGTATTTGCCCGCGGGCAAATACGCCGGCAAATAACAAACCGGGCGGCAGCCATTGCTGATGTTATGGCGGAAATCATGGAAAACCCGGATGTTACGCCGGCCGTAAGGTTGCAAGCAGCTGCAAAATTAGGGGATTTATTTATCAAAACCACGGATGATGCCGACATTATCCGCCGCATTACCGCATTGGAAGTAGTGCAATATGCCAAGGAATGAACCAAAGAAAAAGCCCAAAACCATTGATGGCCGGTTAGATGCATTGGAAAATGCCGATGCCCCGGATGAATTGCCGCAAATCATTGTTGATTGGCGCGGTGTTGATGAACCACGGGAACCCCCCGAACCCGGCCAAATCGTTATTGAATGGGATGATAGCGAATAAACCAAGTGGCCAAAATGAAAACTATTAAAACCCGCATTGAAGCGTTGGAAAATTTCCGCAGCAAAAAACAAACAATGATTGTTTTGTTTCAAGATTTAGATAACCCGGATTTATTTCATTACGGCAAGGGGCCAACGGCCGAGATAAATACACGCGCCGAAGCCGACCGGCGGTTTTCCGGAAACGAATATTTGGTTTTATTGATTCGTTACAAGGAATCCATGCCCGGCGATGATTTTAGTTAATTAGGCAATCACAAGCAAAAAAACGGGGTTTTGGCGGTGTTATTTGGGCATTAGGATAATTTGCCTATATGCCTAAAATAAACCGTTGTAAGGGCGTAATTTTTGAATCACAAGTGCAAATTTTACGGGGTGAATTGTTGGGAATGGATTGCAACAATTCAAACGATTTGTTGGTGGGTTTTTCTATGTAGTTTTATCTTGAATAATTCTCATAATAGTTGCTGTAAGTAATTCACCACCAGCATTATCAAGCTGGAAAGTAGGTGAATATCCAGCACTCTTAATAATCTCTACTCCATCAATATAAGGCTCTAAATTAATGATTTGAGTATAAGCAATTGTTTTTGTATTCTTACTGCCAACAAATAGAATTCTTTTATTTGTGACATAGAGATTGCCCGAATCAATTAATGTCATCATATCTTGAGTCTCTCTATTAACTCTCATTTTTGCTGCCCGATAATATAGACTCTTGGTAATCTTAAATCGTACTACAGGGCCAGAATATTGTACGTTTTTTGTCTTTTTTCTTGTTTCATACATTTTGGCAAAGCCCTTATAGTGACAGATTTCGTTTTTTTGTAAAATAATATCTGTCTCATATTCAGGAAGAACACCATTTTCAATTTGCCAGAATTTTTCAAGTTCATCTAATCGTTTTTTGGTGGCATCATCAAAACTCGAATTTACGTTTAATTGGTGACATAATTTTTCAAATGCTTCTTTTTCATCTGGAGAATATTTGTTATCTTGTACAAGATTATCTAATGCATTATGAATTATTGAACTTAAAACCTCTGTAAGGACAGCGATTGAATCATTTTCTGTCAGCCCTAATTGTGTTCTGAGTAGCTCAAACTGAGCATCTTCCTCATCATCCCGTTTCTTTGTTCTGTTGAGAGTGTCAGAGACTTGTGTTCTGAACACCTCTTTTGCTTTTGGTCTATACTCTCTTCCAAAATCTAAGTCAGATATGCCCAAAATTTCTTTCATTTTCATAGCAGATTGAAAATCGTTAAATTTGCTCCATCTTTTACCTAAGTGTTCAGATAAGAATTCATTAAGCATTTGCAACAATTCAGAATTGAATTTTTCTGATGCATTCTGTAACTTATATTTTTGAGAAATTATCTGGATTTGGTCTGGAAATACTTCATCAAGAGATTTTTCAGCAAGTAAATTATTTAGGTCAATTAAGAAATTCTCTTCTGGTACTTTTTTTAGAATTTTCTCAATGCCTCTTGGCTCAATGAGTTCTTTTTGTATAAATGGTTTCATGATTACTCCCTTCAGAAAACCCGATTTTTACCGACCGTTTTTCTATAACACAGTATTTTGTTATTGCTTATTCCAAATACAACTACCCCCCCCCAGGCCATCAATGATCTGTTGGCGGCGTTTTAATTAGTATCAATCGACCAATCTTGAAAGGTTTCGACATTCAAAAGGGATTTATCTATTGAATAGTTCATTTCAGCATAGTCGCCTTTGTCTGCATAGTCTATGGCGTCTATCATATGCTTTACAGAATATACAAGGGTTTCATGTTTCAAAGGAAAATCACTTTTGCACTTAACTTGATTGATTCTTATAAGCAAGGATTCAAGACTGCTTTTTGTTTTTGTTCTGCTTGAAGCATCTCTAATCTCTAATTGTTTTACTATATTGCTAAATTCTTGCATTAATGGTTGGGCACTTGTTTTGTATGTGCTTAAATTACATGTTTGAATAGCGGATAGATTAGATGGATTGGGCGCACGTGTATTACTTGTTGCGAACCATGCCATCAAAACCATAAATACAATTACGCAAAAAACGATAATAAGTATTCTTTTCACGATGACCTCACTTGATTAACCCGATGAAAATTAATAATAGCATAACGCATTAGCCAATTGGCGGACGCTTGCCAATGCGTTTATACCAGGGCAATGCAAGCCAATTTTCAAGCATGGCAAGCCGTTGGTTTTGGGCATCTATTTGTGATTGCAATTGGGCCATGATTGCCCGTTGCATTTCAATGGATTTGATGGCATCGGCCCATGGTATCAAGCCGGTTGAATTGCCAGCATCATCATCCGGGGCGTATAGCAGCAAATCATCAATTTGGGCAAGTGTTTTGCCGGATGCCGTAAATTCTTTAATCCGGCGGAAAACATCCAAATCGGCGTTGGTGTATGATCGCGGTTTTCCGGGTGTTTGTGGGGAGAGATGCCGAGCAAACCGAACGGCCCAACGGCGAACGGTTGAATCGTTGACATCCAATAATTTTGCGGCTTGCGTTGGTTTTATCATAAGCGGTTTTGTAAGCGGTAATACCAGATAAACCCGATTATAAGCGGTGCCATGCACGTTGTAAATACCGGGGGGAAAATCAAATCAATTTGATGATGCCGGCATCATGCACGGTTTTGTGCACGGTTGCCAATAAGGCCCCGCAGCTGCAAAATTGGTGCTTGACATGCTATTATATTTCGTGTATATTACTTATTAGAATAATACTTC
>JAKPVM010000002.1 GCA_029572555.1 Verrucomicrobiota bacterium
GAGTTTTAATATGACGTCGGCATCACTGCTGGTGTGTCTAAATGTGGTGTCAGCATCCTTGCTGACAATTTTAGTAGTTGTAATCAAGGATGCTCCCACTACAATTAATCAAAACCAATAAATCCATACACAAGATAAATAGGATTTTTTATCCTGTATATCCTGTCTATCCTTGTTAATTCATTTTCCTATCCTACCTATCTTTGTTAATTTTTAGTATTTGTGCAACAGGCTCAATAACAGTTTTATTTGAAAATCAATGCAAGGATTCCAAACAAAAAAATGGCAATAATAATAGTAAAGACGATGAATCGATTTCTTTGAATTCTCCTTTCACGGCGAAGCACTGGACGTCCCTGTAAATTGGTTGCGATGAGTCGTTGAGCGAGTTTTGCCTTTTCGTCTTTATCTTGTGGCGGGTTGAAATGTTTTTTAATTTTTCCAAGCAAATCAATTTTTTGAACTCCGAATTCGTTAAAATGGTATGCTGTTATTGGTGTATCAGGCTGGTCAATGTTTTTTTGTTTAAATTGCGGGGTTAAATCTTCTGGAATATTTTGTTTTTGTCTACTTTGAGGAGCCGGTATATTATTTCGGTTTGCGCCTTTCTCTTTCAGTTCTCTGATGCGTGCGTCAATTTGCGCTATCTCGCCTTGAAGGTCATTCAGCTTTTCTTTAAGTGGATCCTCAGTTTTTTTCTTAAAGAGTTTCATCCGCCTATCGCTTTACTAAAATAACAATGACAGCAATTAAAATGATGATTATTAAGGGGAGACTGATGGCAAAACCGATTTTTAATAGTTCATAAAAATCAGGCACTTTAAAACCGCTTTGCGTTAATTGCTGTTGTGTTTGCTCTTTTTCGAGGGAGGCGTCGATGATTGGAAACTTTAGCCTTGCTGAATTCCATTCCTGCCGCGCATTTTCGACCACTGCAAGGGCGCGGGTTAATTCGATTTCAAAATTATCTTTTGTCCATGATTCCTCGTTTATAGATTGCACCTTTGAAAGGGCGTCGCGTAAGCCAGTTAATGCTTTTGCCATTTGTTCGGCTTCCTGTCGGGCGTTGAACTCTGCCTTTTCAAGCAGTCCAAGGGCTCGTGTCAATCCGTGTATTAATTCTTTTTTGCTTGTCTCCCATTCGACTCGTCTACGTCGGGTCTCTTCGAGGGCGCCTTTTTTTCGTTCCAGTTCTTCTTGAGCGCGCCTTAGTTTTTCAATCTCCTGTTGGACATCTGCCGCGCGCGCCTCTAATTCTTCGCGCGACGGTGGCGGAGAACTACTTATTCCGGGGCTGCCGGTTCCCGTTGGCGGGTTTTGCGGCTCAAAGTAGTCCCTATCTATAAAATCGGAGGATTTAAATTCGTCTGCCATAATTGCATTTTATACACTGTTTTAATTTATGTAAAGTATCTAACAAGAACAACAATTATTCAATCTGAATTATTAGCATAGATAGTGAAATAAAATAGGTTATCCATAATATCAACCAGCCGAAGGCTGGCATTCTGAAACTCCGCAAGGAGTGGCAGGATTATAGCATAGACATTAACACAAGGTAAAAACCACGCAAGTGGTGACAGAGCGATAATTGAAAATCTAATCATCAAAATTCAATGGCTCTGACACCTCCAGGTTAGCTTCGGTGTCATATCGTTTTTGCTATAATCCTATCACCTGCTTTCGCAGGTTTGGTTTATATCATTTTTACAAACCTAAAAAAATTCATTCATAACATCAACCAGCCGAAGGCTGGCATTCTGAAACTCCGTAAGGAGTGGCAGGATGATAGCAAAGAAATTAACATAAAAG
>JAKPVM010000007.1 GCA_029572555.1 Verrucomicrobiota bacterium
TGATGCCGTAATTAATTTAACAATGCCTATCGATGCAATTATTGAACGGCTACAAGCAAGGCGAATCTGCTCAAAATGCGGCGCAGTTTATAATTTGATAAATAGAAAACCGAAGGTTGACGATAAATGCGACTTCTGTAACGGGAATTTATACCAGCGTGAAGATGATAATCCAGAAGCAATCCGTATAAGAATGGAAACTTATTTGAACCAAACTGCACCGCTAATTAACTATTATGAGAAAACCGGGCAACTGTTAACAATCAACGCAGCCGGGACCCCTTATGCAAGTTATTTGAGGTTCAAAGCTGCCTTTGATAAAAATGGGGAGATGCCTGATTAAATTTAGCCTAAAATCTGTCCAACACTCAATTTATGACCGGCAAGAAAATCCACAACATTCATCACCTTGCCGCTTTCGGGCTGGACAACTGTTATTTTTAAAGAACCCATACCGCAACAAACAATAAATGAATCTTTATGAATCGCTATTATTGAGCCCGGAACAGTCCCAGTTTCATTTGAAGGAATGGCTTGCCAGATTTTTAACATTGAACTTTTTTTTCCATCATTTAAAAAACCGTATGCACCGGGATAAGGATTAAATGCCCTGATTCTGTTTGCTATTGCCTCAGCTGATAAGTTCCAATCAATATGAGTCTGTTCTTTGGTTATCTTTGGCGCATAAGTTGCCTGTGAATCATCCTGAAATCGCGGTGTCAAATTACCGTGAACATAAAACGGGATTGTCTCAACCAATAATTCACTTCCCATCTGAGCCAGTTTATCGTGCAAAGTTTGCGCTGTATCATCTGGTTCAATCGGAATGGACTTTTGAGTAAGAATCGGACCCGAATCCAATCCCTCATCAATTTTCATAATTGTAATCCCTGTTTCTAACTCGCCATTTATGATTGCCCATTGGATTGGTGCTGCCCCACGATATTTCGGAAGTAGAGAAGCATGGACATTTATGCAGCCATAAGGAGCTAAATTTAAGATGGCTGTTGGTAATATTTGCCCATAAGCCGCAACCACGATTAACTGTGGGGTCAATTCTGCCAATTGCGCAATAAATATTTCGTCTTTCGCCTTTTCAGGTTGAAGAACAGGAATATTAAACCCCAGCGCAACTTGTTTTATTGCTGATGGCTGTACTTTTAAATTTCGCCCTGCTGGTCTGTCCGGTCGTGTCACGACCGCGACTAAATCTATAAAATTGCTGTTAAACAGGGCTTCAAGACTTGGAACAGCAAATGCCGCTGTCCCCATAAAAATTGTTCTAACTGGCGCTACCATTGAATGGAAAATCCTGGTTTTTTATATGGACTTCTCTTATATCGGTAAATGGAATCATTATTTCTTCTGATGCATCTCCTTTTTTTACTAATATAAAGACTTCATTAGTCGTTAGCTTTGAAAGACGTTTTGCAATATAAGTTCCACGCAATGTAACAAAGACAATTTCTTTATCTTTTTCCTCTTCGCTCGGCACAGTTCGTAAAAAGCCGGCAAATTTAGTCTCAAAAAACCTTCTGTTAAATGTGTATTGTCCTCGCAAGAAACTTATCATTGGCGGAGGACCTTGTTCTTTTTCTTCCTGCTGTTCGGTAACCTGTTGTGGTAATGCGATAGTCGGTGGAGGAGCTTCTGCCTCCGCAGCTGTGCCCTCCTCTTCAGCCAATTCTTCGGCAGTCTTCACTGGAACAGCGGGCAAAGCTAAAAACAGAATTAAACCAAGTATAGGCAAGACAGCAGCGACTCCGGAAACCAGTATCGCCCGCCTATTTTTAAATATTGCAACTTCATATCCGGCGTAAATATTCGCTAAATAAATTATAATCAATAAAGTTAGTGATACCGGGGATTGAAATAAAGCACCAAAAAATGATGTCGATTTAGGTCGTTCTATCCTGGGAGGTGGTTTAATTTCAATCTTTTTGGGAATGGGTCTTTCTTTCGGTTTATCATCCGGAACCCATTCTACTAATAATTCAACATATTTCTGAGCCATCGGAATTTCAGCAAGTTGTCTTAGCGAATCTTGAGAAATTTTAGCGTATGGTACGCGTTTGCCATAAATTCCATTTTGCATCAGCGCAACACCATCAGAATTAAACGAAGACTTGCCAACCTCTCCTGATATCGTGGTGCCATCTGTTAATTTTAATGTTATTTGCTGGGCACCCATCGCAATAAACACGGAGTACAACAAAGCTACTATTATTAAGATAAACCTGCGCATAAAATATCTCTAATAATATTAAAGTTTTTTAAACTTTAAAAACAATTTCTTTTTCATTTATTTTACAACCAAGTGTAGAGATTAATTCTTCAATCGTCCACCGTTTAAAATCTTTTTGCAGATAATCAGCCGCAAGTCCGTGCTGCCAGACTGCATAACGGATTGTTTTCAAAATATCGGTTTTCAGTAAAGGCTGGGCAATAAACCCACCTAAATAACCAGAAAGAACATCACCAGCACCGCCCTGTGCAAGGTGTGGATTACCGCTTGAATTGAAATAAATATTACCTTCATAATTCCCAACAATAGTCTGATGTCCTTTTAAGACAACATAGCAATTACCATACATTTTTGATAGCCTGCGCAATGATTTAATACGGTTTGACAAAACTTCTTCTGTTGAAGTCTTTAACATCCTTGCTGCCTCACCGGGATGCGGTGTTATTACTCTTGGTGCGGAAGAGTTGACCTTTTTTTCCTGCAACCAATCAAGCGCGCTGGCATCTACACAAACGGGGTATGGAAAATCGTCCCAGATTTTTCTGCAAAAATCTACAAAACCCGATGAAACCCCGCGTGAAGATAATCCCGGTCCAATCACTATCGCCGTGGTTTTCTCCGGAATTGCAAAAAATGGTTCCCATACATTAACCATCACTTGAGAGAGTTGCGATGCAATCGGAATATATACATCCGGGGTAGTCAAAACCGTTATCAATCCCGGTTGCGACCTCTGAGCAGATTTTGCGGCAAGTACAGCCGCGCCGTGATAACCGAGACTCCCGGCAATAATCAACAAATGCCCAAAACTGCCTTTGTGATTAGTAACAATTCTTGCAGGAGGAAAACCATCAAAATCATCAGACGTAGTCCAGAACAAATCTGTTTTAAATTTATAAGGTATCAATCCTATTTCCGGAGCGACATATAATCTTCCAACAAACTGCGCCACATTTGTGCGGAGCATACCGTTCTTGATTGCGCCCAGTGTAACAGTTGCAGCAGCCTGCACAACAGCGCCCATTGTTTCTCCAGTCTCAACATTCAATCCAGAAGGCACGTCAACAGCCAACTTCGGGGTTTTGAACTGGTTTATAATATTGATTAATTCACAATATTTATCATCTAATTGACGGTTTAAACCAATCCCAAATAATCCATCAATGACAAGCGAGTAATTTTCGTTCAGGTCTGATTTAATTTCTGGTATTGACTTTGCCGCATCTACAACCCTGATTATTTTTATTTCTCTCTCTTTTAACTGTTCGCCTGCCTGAATTGCGTCATCGCCATTATGCCCCTTCCCGGCGATGATAAGAATCTTATCGCCCTGCCCTGTCATCTTTTGCGCATAATATGCAACCTGACCGCCTGCCTTGCGGATAACATTTTCCTGAGATACACCCGCTGACCATGTTGCATCTTCCCATTCTCGCACTTGAGAAACATTTAATATTAGCACAGCCATATAATTTAGATTTTAATTTAAATAAGGCCTAATAACAGCCTTCCAAATATCATAGCCCTTGCGGTTCATATGTAAACCATCGCTCACAAAAATATCGGGCTTTGGCAATCCATCTTCTCCAATCATATATGTAAAGGTATCAATGAAAAACAAACGAGGGTCGCGCAATGTATATTCCTGAATCAGTTTGTTTGCTTCTTTGACTTTGTCGACCTGTTTCCACCGGGCAAAATTTGGTGAAATTGAGATATAACCAATCTTTGTTGATGGTAAGTTGTTGTGGACTTTTTTTACAAACATCTTGAAATCATTGAAAACCTCTTCCGGCGATTTACCAACGTTAATATCATTTCCGCCTGCATACATAATTATCATTCGCGGCTTATAGGGAAAGACTATTCGTTCGGCAAAATAAACCGAATCTATTATTTGTGAACCGCCAAATCCCCTGTTAATTACCGGTAAATCGGGGAAATCCGATTTAAGGTCTTTCCAC
>JAKPVM010000034.1 GCA_029572555.1 Verrucomicrobiota bacterium
TCATCTCTAACTATTTGATTATCGTCAATAAATACGATTGAATTTGGCAAAATGGAGAGTTGTTCCGCTATTTTTCTAATGTTTTCACTCTTGTCGTTATTATTTGAAATTATATAATCTATCTGATTTTTTAAAGGAAAAATGTTGTCGTCCAATTCTTCTATTGTTGATTCAACAATTTTGGAATCATTTCTTGAACAAATTGTAATAAAAATGCCTAATTCATTCGCCAACGATTTAACAAATTTCATAAATGAGATAAAAGCAGCACCTTGTTCAGATTGTAAATTTTCTTTTATTTTATCTATTCCGACCTCGGAAAGGGTACCATTCCATAAAGTATCGTCTAAATCAAGCGCAATTGCTTTATATATTATTTTTGTCTTACTAATTATTTGAGCAACTATCTTGGTTATGATTATTCCGACAACAGGTATGTCGGTTTTACTTGAAATTTCAACAATCGCAGGCAAGTTTTGGATTTCATATTTAAATTTGTGCGAAGTATTCTTTGTTATGTTTTTGCAAGTAATGTCGATTTCATTTATACTTTCTTGGCTGCCTTCATTTTCTATGGTAAACTTGTTCTGTTTGAGTTCTTCAATCAAGCTAACTAAAACCTTGTCGTCTTTTGGAATAAACTTTCTAAGTCCTGTTATAGCAACAACAAATTCATCTGTATTGTAGTCGCGAAATTTTTTGACAAAGTCATTTATATAAACTCTTAGAAATGCGTTGTCAATTTGCATAGTTTTGATTCTTATTTTTTCTGACTTAGTCATTCTTTAATGTCATTTTTAAGCAAGTTTTTTCTGTTTTCACACATTCGTTTCTTGTTGCACCGTTGTCTTTTTACCATTGCACACAACGTTCGGCGGTATGTGCAGTTGGCGCAGAGTCGCGGTGGCGCGTGTTTTTGCACTCGTGGTGCGATGCAGGGTTATGCGGTAATTACATTATTCTCGCGTTGGCAAAAACCCTGTCTGACTGGTGTCAGCCAGGCAGGCGTGACACCAGGAGGGGGTCCCCGGCGGGAGCCGGGGCGGGCCGCACCGCCGACCACTAAACAGTCCTCTTTGGCCAGAAAGTTCTCGCGGTGCGGAAGCCAATTGCATATACCGACCTGTTATGCAGTCGTGCTATTTTGCTACTTCTAATTGGCGATTATTGGTATTAACCAACCAAGTAATCCACCCAATAGTATCGTCATGACTAGAATAGGTATGAGTGATTTTGGTTCTTTCCACCCTATTAATATAGCACAAGGCATTAGGGTGAGAAGAGCAATTAAGATGCCTTCAACTATCGGTTGAATGTTTATATCAATTGCTGAGATAAAGAATCCCACTACGATCCACATTGTAAATGCTGAGATATTAGCATCCCAGGTTAGCTTTTTAATGATCATCGGAATAACATCAATGATTCCAGCCACAATTCCAAGGAGTATTCCAGTTAAGATCGGGTTCATTTCTATATTCAATTGGTTACGGTTGTTTTAGCATGCTGCATAACGGCCCGGCGGTATAATTTCGTAAGCGTTACTCGCCGAAGCATCCGGGCAGGGTCCAGGTTCTTTAGCCGGTAAGCTGTCATGGTGCGAGGAGAGTACGGCGCGGTTTTTGCCGCAAGGGTAGAGATTTTTGTGAACAATATGCGTTTCGCGGTACAGGTATTATTGAGAACAGGTAACAAGTCAGGATGCACTAAGTATTATTGAGG
>JAKPVM010000055.1 GCA_029572555.1 Verrucomicrobiota bacterium
ATCCGTGTTCCACCGCTTTCAGCGGTTTATGATGTTTTTATTCCGGTTGCTATAATAATGTCACCCGCTTTTGCGGGTTGAGTTTATACTATTTTGCAACTCCAACAAATATGGCGGGGCATCCTTGCTCCCAAATATTGAATATCAGCAAGGACGACGGCGCCACATTAACATTTCGCAGGTTCTTATTGATTATTTACGCAATAGTTCAACCAGATACTCCGCAACGGTTTTTCGGATTTCAAAGCCGTTCTTTGGGTCGTTTTGTAATATATGGGCAATGTATAGGATTTTGCTGCCGTTAGGGAATTCAATCAAACCAGCCGCATCGCCATAATCTTTGCCAGAAGCGCCAACAACAGTAGCGATTGGCGTATATTTAGCCTTGACCTGGCTCCTAAGTATAGCCCTTAGTCGGGTATCGCCCTCCGGGAATGGAAATTCAACGTCGTTAGCCTTAATTATGCTTTGTTGCGGATTGATTTTAATATTCAATTTTTCTGACGGTGTTCCTTCCAACGCCATAGAGAGTGGCAAACCTAATTTGCCAGTTAAGGCATCCGCTTTTCGCGGTCCTGTGCCTGTGGCGTAAAACATTGGCCAGGGTTGAGATGCAAGCAAAACGACCATCCCGCCTTCGTTCAGATATTGTTCAATAGCCGCGGCGCCGTCGCCTGCGCTCTTTACAGTATAAACATAATCTTCTCCATCAAGATAAATAGCCACTGGTATGTTTTTCGGATTAAAAAATGATTTATCAACAAGTTTATCGTTGCTAATCATAACAGATTTGTTTAGCAATCCGATTTGCTGGAAGAACTTATGCGCAGGACCGCCAGGTGATGGTGGAAGTATTCCAATCTTGTTTTCTGGCAGGGACGCAACCTTTTCTTTTAAACCATTGATAACTAACTCTTGCGCCTTCTGTTCCTTCCATTCTTGTGCAGCCTT
The DNA here is from genome assembly GCA_029572555.1 of Verrucomicrobiota bacterium. Lineage (GTDB taxonomy): Bacteria > Verrucomicrobiota > Verrucomicrobiia > Limisphaerales > JAKPVM01 > JAKPVM01. The sequence continues at coordinate 952 of JAKPVM010000055.1, forward strand.
GTTCACCGTCGATTCCACTGTGGATGTCGCTGAGGGCAATGTATCGGAAATCTTCTGTGTTGTCATCGCCCAGACCAGTCTGCCGGATGGATTTATGCTTTCAATAGATTTGCCTTTCGGGATTTGTATTCGGGCAAGGATAAGCCGCCCAGTAAACAGCGGAGGCCAGGAACGCCAGGCAATGGCTTCTGTCCTGCCGCTATCTTTTGAACCATCGCTATAAATCAACACAGGCGCCGCGCCATCTCCATCGCTATATAATAGATATACATAATCTATGCCTTTTATTGATAATTTAGCCTGGTTTTTTACAACGGATTTTTCACTCAATGGCGCAATCTGAAATGGAATGCCAAAAACCCAGATTTTTCCAACTGGCAAACCTGCCCAGCCTTCCCTGTTATCCCATCCATTGTCAACAGCGCTATCATAAGGCAGAGAAACAATATTAAAGCCAGTTTCACTCTTTTTATCACGAGCAGTTATCTTACCCTCTGATGTCGAAGCGATTGGCGGCGACGATGGTAATACCGGCGAGTTTTCATTTACCTCGCCAACGATAATCTTATCGCCCGACTTAATGTTTTTTAGATACAACGACCACAAAGCCTGTGGTTGTCTTGTAAAATCTTCGCCTGCCTTCAATGCAATCTTTTTTCCGCCTCTAACAATTGAGACTAATTTTCTGCTTATATCGCAATAAGGAACTGTCAATGAAAGATCAAACTGCGGTTTTTCTGATGTTATAACAAAAGCGAGATTACCATCGGGAGAGTATTTATATGATGCTACTGTGGCGGCTTGCTTCATTTTACGGAAAGCAAGTGCAGCCTTTTCACCGGCAAGCACTCTAATTGATGAATTTCCGACTGGTTCAGTCATCACAAGCGGCGCGGCAAAACCGTACGCGGCGCGTTTGCCAAAACCATAAACATTTCCCGGATAGAGTCCATAACCTTCTGTCATATCCCGAGCCTGATACTGGGATAAATCGTCTTTGACTACATCTTGATATAATTGGTGCCATCTATCCAATGAACCTTGCAGCGCCCACATCAGGATTGGGTCGCCGGTGTGAACTGCGGTTTGAGCCAATGTATCAAGATTCCAGAACACTTCATTTGCGCAGGCTGCGGCTGTCCAGTCGCGTCCGCTATTTGGTTCCCAGAGAAATGCAGAATTGAGATTATCAAACCGATTGTTATCCGAAAGCCACATCACCATATAACGATAAGTAAATGAGCGCGCAAGTTTTAAAGCTGTATTTGCCATTGCCCGTCGTTGCGAATCAGGGTCGGTTTTAAATGTCATATAATATTCAAGGCAAAAAGAAGCGCTCAATGTTCCACCGATTGCAAACGGCGATGACGGCACATCTGCAAATTCATTGCGGGTCCATGTTATATATTTTGCCCAGTTCAGAACACCGTCAACGATAGGCAAATACTCCTTCATACCTGCGTCCCTGTATAGCCCAAGAAATACCCTGCCTGCTGCAAAGCCATTTGCGTTATGCAATGTGGTTACGGCTTTTCCGCCCCATTCTTCAGTCCATTGTCCTTCAATCGGTTTCTCCCAGAATACGCAATCCTCGCCATTTACTTGAAATCGCTTTGCATATTTCAATAATTCATTTGCCTGGTCTTTGAAAGATTGAATTCGTCTTGCATCATTCAGGCTTGCCGGGGCTGCTGTTGGACTTTCATTGTGCCACGTCCAGCCAGCAACAATCCGCGTTCCGGGACCTGAAAAAGGCGGTTCGTTTCCGCCAATCACTCCGCCGCGCGGCGCTCCTTGAAAATCTTTGAGCCGAATACCGCCCGGAATCCAGGAAACATCGGCAACTGCAGGCACAGACGGCAATTTTTCCTTTGCCTGCTGCCAGACATAAGAGAGGACAAATTCATTCGGGTCATCAATTGATTTTAAATTCATACTCCAGAGGAGACGACAACGCGAACTGATATGAGAACCATTTTCAGGGAATACAAGTTTTTGATAACCCTGACCACCATAGGGATAAACAAGCGCAACGAACTGCCGTGAACTATTTTCGCTACCTTCTACCCAGCGATAGCCAGTGGCGACATCTCGTTCTGAATTATCTTCAAGCCTTGTTGTTTGAAATTCAAAGGCGACATAACGTCCTACCTTTGGCGCCCACAAACCAATCACAGGAATCGGGTGTCCACCCAACGCAACCGTATAACTCCAATTGCGGTTATAATGATATGCGGAAATCTCAGGTGTTCCGACGTGTCGGTCAAGCAATAGCGGGAATGGGTCGGAGACAGGGGTTGCATTCAACCACCCGCGTTGATGCCATACTTCGGCTTCTGGCAAGTACAAAGAGAGAAAATGAAACGGTTCTTTTCCAACAACCGCGCCCCATTTATCCGCATCAAATTTAACCACCGTAATATCGAAAGATACCTCCGGAAAATCATCACCTTTGATTAATCGGACACGAATTGCGTCATTTTCTCCAAAAACAATCCCTGCGTTTTCTTTTGCAGAAAACCCAGAAAATTCAAGCGCATTCTGGCTTTTATTTACTGAACATTTTTTTGCAACTAATCCGACAAAATCAGAACTCAATCCCACGATAGAGACACTTTTTGCGCCTTTAAACACCTCAAAACCAGAGAAATATTCTCCCTTCTTTGTCGCCTTGACAGTGATTGAACCATTGCTGGTTTCTTGAGACTGCAATGTATTTATTCCGATTTGTGAGAAAAACATTGCAACAGCAATCAGCGTAAATTTAATTTTAGCCATACTTTAATCAGAATGCACAAATCGGTTGCTTTATTCAATCAGGAAAAAACATTAGAACATCGTGTTAAAAAATATATCCTATTGCCTCAAAAACAAATGACACCGAAGGTTTTCTCAAAGTATGTATTCATTGCCTCATAAATAATTACACTTTTGTTTTTTATTATTTTACTCAAATATTGGAGTATCCGCCTTAACCTCATCTCTACTTCATTGCCCAACTCTATCGGGTCTAAAACTGTTTTCGCAGGTTAACGAAGCTGTTTATATTATTGTATCAATTCAACAAATATTCACCCATATATTGAATTGTTATTTGTTTGCTAATGATTGAGGTAATAACAAAAGAATTGAAATAAATTGGCTAAAGACAAATTTAAAATTAAATTCTTATAAAAGATGGGTGGATTTATGGAGAGAGGAATAAATGAAAGGTTATAATAAAAAAGACGGGACAAAAACAAGCGCATTCGGTTCACCCGG
>JAKPVM010000057.1 GCA_029572555.1 Verrucomicrobiota bacterium
ATGAGAGCGAAACTATGCGGTAAAAGAACATCACCATAATCGGCGACAAAACTCAACGTATCTACATAGCCGTTTATTTCCAGGTAGTAACCGCTAAGGGTAACAGCCAGATCACCATAATTGTACAACTCAATAAATTCATCATAGTAGTCTGACCCGACTGGATCAGCCATCACTTCGTTAATTGTAAGGGCTTGACCATCCAAACCGGTGATAAACACGCCGATTATGAAAAGCACCGCGGCTGTTGCCTTTGCTAAATTCAAAAACTCTCCAACTTCTTGCCGTTATTTTATGTCTTAAATCACAGAAAGTCAATGATAAATTCATTAAGTATTTCCTCGCTTGTAAAAAAAGTTGATTTTCAGATTTATTTTTAAGAAAATTAAGAGTGTTCGATTTTTAACAAATAGAAAATTTATGGAGGGAAGTGTGAAAAAATTAATTTTTGGCAAATTCGCATTTTTAAAGAAAACGGAGCGCTTCTTATTGATGCTTGGGCTGTTCGGGACATTATTGTCAATTAATCTTAATGCCCAAAGTGATCGTTATACCCGCAAATCGGTGGCGTTTCTGGATGCATTGATGGTTACTGATTCCAGAATTCGCCTCAATCCGGAGGACGAAAAATACTTGTTGGCCGCGATTCATAACAGGATCCGGATTGCCCGCTTTGATTATAACCCTTTGCCGGATATTGTGCGGTACACTTTCAAAGAGCAATTGCGGGCCAGAGGTGCCGTCTCCGAATCGGAACTTGTTGACCTAATCGAGGCTACCATAGTTCCGGAAATTGTAAAAATACTCGATATAGAGAAGGAAATCCGCGCCCAAAATTTGGTGGACGAGACCCAGCGCAATTCGTTTATTTCGCTCAAAGCCAAAGAATTGGGTATTACCGCGGACCAAATCGAACAAGTAATGAACGCTTCGTACATCTACCTTCCGTTTCTTACGAGCTATACAGTCAGCAAACCCAAAGATGACCCAAACCTGACGGTAACAATCAAAGGTG
>JAKPVM010000338.1 GCA_029572555.1 Verrucomicrobiota bacterium
GATTATTTTATGATAAAATAAAAGAGGAATTCCCGATAAGACAGGAACAATCTGGTTTAAGTTTTAACTTATTGCAAATGATTAAGGGAGATGTTGAAGTTCCTATTTTACCCAAAATTCAAGTTGCCGAAACACTCCACCAACAAAATACAGAAGAATCTTTTAGAACCTCTGTAAGTAGAACTTATTATGGTGCATTTTGTTCCTTAAGAAATCTATACGGACTTAAAGGACATACTAAAAGCAATGTTCATCGGGAAGTGATTGAAAAATTAAAAGCATCTAAAGATAACACCGAACAACGGATAGGCAAATATATTGAAGATTTAAGAAGGGAAAGAAACTGCGCTGACTATGATGATGAAAAATCTGTGGATAAAAAGATATCTGAAAGATGTATAATAAAAGCAAAAACAATTTTCCAATTACTTAACCAACCATTATAAATTTCTATGGATTTTTAGGACTAAAATAAAGGTCTATGAGCAAAGTATAAATAATTGATAAAATGATAAACGCGGTGGCAGAATGAATGAAATTAAACTACAACCAGAAATATTGAAAAAACTTCGTGAAGCATCCGGGTATCAAATAGAAGAAGTTGCAAAAAAATTAAAAACAAGCAAAGATAAAATAGAGTCAGTTGAAGCGGGTAAAGGACATTTCACGTTAACACAGATTAAAAAACTTGCTGAAATATATAAAAGACCACTCGCTGCCTTTTTTTCGGATTCAATTGTTGAATTACCTAAAATAACTGATTTTAGGATTAACCGTGATAAAAGAATACCGCCTTCTGTGTATTTGGCAGAAAGAAGATTGCAATATCTTTTAGATAAAACAAAGGAATTAAGCGGTAAAAAAAGTAAAATCCCATCATTTCCAGTAGAATTAAGACCGGTTGAATTAGCAAAAGTATTTAGGGAAATATTAAATATCGACATTGTAAAAAATCGCAAATCAGATGAAATCTTACAATATTATAAGAAAGTTTTAGAAGATACGTTTACCATTGTCATTATAGAATATCCTTTAAAAACAGAAGATGCAAACGATGTAAGAGGATTTTCGATATGTTCAGATCTGTATGGTGTAAGCAAAATAAAAAAATGTTTATAGACATTGATGACTGTCAAAGAATGGAAATTAAAAAAATACAAAAAAAATATAATCCCTCTTATTGGAACTCAGAAATAAACAAAAACGGACCCTGGGCAGATCCATGGTTAATAGCATTAAGTATCTGCGAAAATTTAATTTTAGTAACAGATGAAGGAAACAGCGAAAATAGTATTCCTTATATTGCTAATATATTAAAAGTAAAATGTTTAGGACGAATAGATTTTTTTAGAGAAATAGGCGTCAAATATTGAATTAATTCAATCCTTTTTATTAAACTAAGTCCAAACTTCACCCACTCTATTCTGAGAGGTCTGATTGTATCTTTGCGTCGCCTTCGATGACGGATTTTTTCAAATCCTCTTTGTATTGGTTAAGTTTGTCTTCTAATGATTTGTCTGATAAGGAGAGCATCTGGACGGCAAAAATAGCCGCATTAACTGCCCCTGATTTGCCAACTGCCATTGTGCCGACTGGTATCCCGCCGGGCATTTGAACAGTTGACAACAGAGAATCTAACCCATTTAAAGAACTTGTATAGATGGGTATTCCAATAACAGGTAAGGTTGTATGCGCAGCAATAACACCTGCAAGGTGCGCTGCACCACCCGCAGCCGCAATGATAACTTTATATCCACAACTGCGGGCGTTTTTAGAAAATTCAGATGCTAAATCAGGCGTTCTGTGGGCAGAGATTACTTTTGCCTCAACAGTTACACCGAATTTCTTCAATGTATCTACTGTTTCTTTGACGATGCCCCAATCAGAGGCACTCCCCATCAAAACAGCTACCTGTGCGCATTGCTTACTCATATTATTAAGATTGGTTTAACCGATCTCGTAGTTTTGCTACCTGTTCATTTAGTTTATATGGCATCCTGTCGCCAAAATTCTTGAAATATTCTTCAATGCTGTCCACTTCTTTTTTCCAGCCTCCAATGTCTACCTCAAGTAGTTTTTGAAGCGACTCGTTTGGAAGTTCAAGTCCGGTGGTATCTATGGCGTCCATCGTTGGCAGATAGCCAATTGGTGTTTCAACTGCTTTGCCTTTGCCTTCGATTCGTTCGCATATCCATTTTAGCACTCTGCTATTTTCGCCGTAACCGGGCCATAGAAATTCATTGTTTAGTCCTCTTCTGAACCAGTTCACAAAGAAAATTTTCGGTAATTTATCCGGGCTTGTTCGTTTTTCAAAAGATAGCCAGTGAGCAAAATAATCTCCCATGTGATAGCCACAGAATGGAAGCATTGCGAATGGGTCTCTACGTAAGACACCGGCCTTATGCAGGGCTGCAGCCGTGGTTTCTGAAGCCGCAGATGAACCCATATAAACGCCATGTGCCCAATCAAATGACTCAGCTACAAGCGGAATGACCGATGGACGGCGACCACCAAATAGCATTGCCGAGAGCAGAACGCCCTCCGGTTTTTCCCAGTCCGGGTCAATAGCCGGGCATTGTTTTGCCGGCGCAGTGAACCGCGCATTTGGATGAGCGCCTTTTCTACCGCAATCCGGCGTCCAATCTTGACCCTGCCAGTCAATTCCGCGTTCAGGCGGATTTACACCCATATCTTCCCACCAAACACCGCCTTCTGGCGTTAATAAAACGTTAGTAAAGATTGAATTCTTTTTGATTGACTCCATTGCGTTGGGGTTCGATTTATATGAAGTCCCCGGAGCAACACCAAAGAACCCGGTCTCCGGGTTCACTGCATAAAGCCGACCATCTTTGCCGATCCTTATCCAGGCAATATCATCGCCAAGACATTTCACCTTCCAACCCGGTATAGTTGGATTCATCATTGCAAGGTTTGTCTTGCCGCAGGCGCTCGGGAATGCAGCGGATATGTAGTATTTCTTGCCTTCCGGAGAGGTCAAAGAAAGTATCAACATATGTTCGGCAAGCCAGCCCTCATTTTTAGCCACAACAGAGGCTATCCTCAATGCAAGGCATTTCTTGCCAAGTAATGCATTTCCACCATAACCTGATCCATACGACCAGATAGACGGGTCTTCAGGAAAATGGACAATGTATTTCTTTACTGTATCCGGTTCACAAGGCCATGGGACATCTTGTTGTCCCGGCGCGAGTGGTGCGCCTACTGAATGCAAACAGGGAATAAAATTGCCATCAGTTCCCATCTTATCAAGAACCGCTTTACCCATTCGGGTCATTATCTTCATATTTACTACGACATAAGGCGAATCTGTAATCTCAATACCGATTTTTACAATTGGAGAATCCAACGGTCCCATAGCAAAAGGTATAACATACATAGTCCTGCCGCGCATACAACCATTGAACAATCCACGCAGACGGTTTTTCATCTCTTCAGGTTCAGCCCAGTTATTTGTCGGACCAGCATCTTCCTTGTTCTTTGAACAAATAAATGTCCTATCTTCAACCCTGGCAACATCACTCGGATGAGAACGAGCAAGAAAACTATTTGGATATAGTTTTTCGTTTAATTTTGTAAAGGTACCGCTTTTAACCATCAAATCGCAAAGTTCTTTATACTCCTTTTCAGAACCATCGCACCAGTGGACTTTATCAGGCTGGCACAATTTTGCGGTTTCATTTACCCATTCTATTAACTTCTTATTATTAGTTGGTATT
>JAKPVM010000058.1 GCA_029572555.1 Verrucomicrobiota bacterium
TTTAGGACTTCAACCCGAAGTCGCGTGTCTTTTGCGAGGATATTATTTAGAGCGGGCGCTGTTTTTTTCCATTCGTGACCGGGATAATCACAGCCAGTAACTATTAAAACCCGCGCCTTTTTTGCCTCTTGCTGCGCAAAAGAATAAAAGGCAAATAAGAAAAATGTCAGCAGAGCCAAAAATATAGGCGCAACGCGAATTATTTGGGAAATTCCTGTAACGGCTGACGATAATTCGGTTGATTCTTTATGACGCCTATCCAGAAAAAGTTTCAAGTATCTACTCATATTTATGAAATAATCCAAATGTCTCGTATTTGCAACTTTAATTTGGCAATAAAGAGAATAAATGCTATATATTTTAAGACGGCAGAATCAAAGGTATGGTTTCTGATTTAATAGAAAAAGATTTTGTTTCCATATCCTTGACGCATTTTAAACAGTTAGTTAGTTTGTGTGGGAAAATGAATACAATAAATAATAGTTTGCTTGTTCCAATGGTAGTGGAACAGACGGGACGCGGTGAACGCGGTTATGATATTTTTTCTCGTCTTCTTGTTGACCGTATCGTTATTTTGGGCACGCCTGTTGATGATATTGTTTCTAACCTTATCATCGCACAATTGTTGTTTTTGCAAATGACAGACCCAAAGAAGGATGTCCATCTTTATATAAATTCACCCGGCGGCAGCGTTACAGCAGGACTTGCTATTTATGACACGTTGCAATTTGTAACCTGCGATGTTAATACTTATTGCATTGGACAGGCAGCAAGTATGGGGGCTGTGCTTCTTGCCGCAGGAACCAAAGGCAAACGGTTTGCTCTCCCAAACGCCCGAATTTTGATTCATCAGCCCTGGGGTGGAGTTCAAGGGCAGGCAACTGACATCAGCATTCAAGCGCGGGAAATTTTACGATTGAAAGACCGATTAAATGAAATTTTAGCCAATCATACCGGTCATACAATAGAAGAAATTGCTCGGGATACTGACCGCGACCGCTTTATGTCAGCTGAAGAAGCAAAAGATTATGGGCTTGTGGACCATGTAGTAATCTCGCGCAAAGAGATAACTGGCCAACCAGAAAAGAAAAGTTAACTGATTATATCCAATGGCGCGCCCGGTAAATATAACAATGTGTAGCTTCTGTGGCAGAACGCGTGCAGAGGTACGCAAACTCATTCAAGGTCCTAATGTTTATATTTGTGATGCCTGTGTTGAATTATGCAAGGCAACGCTTGAACGAGAATTCGCCGCAGAAACCGCCAGAACAGTAACAAAGTTTCGGGTACCTAAACCAGCAGGGATTAAAGCGCACCTTGATGAATATTGCGTCGGACAGGATTATGCCAAAAAGGTTCTTGCTGTGGCTGTCCATAACCATTACAAACGATTGCTTCATCAAACTAAATCGACACAAGAACCCGATGCTAAATCAAAACATAAAGAAGTCGATATTGAAAAAAGCAATATTTTATTAATTGGTCCAACAGGTTCAGGAAAAACATTATTAGCCCGGACATTGGCTAAATCCCTTGATGTCCCTTTTGCAATATCAGACGCCACAACATTGACCGAAGCCGGTTATGTCGGAGAAGATGTTGAAAACATTATTTTGCGTCTGCTTCAAAATGCTGATTTTGACGTTGAAAGGGCTCAACGGGGAATAGTTTATATCGATGAAATAGATAAAATTGCCAGAAGAACCGAAAACATTTCAATCACACGCGACGTCTCCGGCGAAGGTGTTCAGCAAGCATTGTTGAAAATTCTTGAAGGGACAATTTGCAGTGTACCCCCACAAGGTGGACGCAAACATCCACAGCAAGAATATATAAAAGTTGATACTACAAATATTTTATTTATCTGCGGCGGGGCATTTGTTGGCATCGATAATATAATTCAACGTCGGTTAGGTTCCCGAATTATGGGATTTGCAGCTTCAAGTCAGAACATTGAAGATGTATTACAGGAGAAAAAACAATTAATTCATCAAATAGAACCCGAGGACCTTTTAACATTTGGATTTATTCCGGAATTTATCGGACGCCTTCCAATTGTAACTGTTCTTGACGAACTTACTCAGGAGCAATTGGTTTCAATACTCATAGAACCAAAAAATGCGTTAACAACTCAATATATAAAATTAATGGAAATGGAAGACGTTAAGCTGGAATTTACACTTGACGCGCTGAATGAACTCGCCGCTTTGGCAATCAAAAAAGGTACCGGCGCCCGAGCCTTACGGGGTATTCTTGAAAAACTAATGCTTGATGTTATGTATGAAGTCCCAGAAAACAAAAATATTAATGGGATCAAAATTACAAGTCAGGTAGTCTCAGGAGAGTCAAAACCTATCCTGAGTTATAAACAAGGAAAGGCAGCAGCTTAATTTGCTTTATTTTTTTCGGATTTAACCTAAACTTTTTATCCGTATGACGCCACATTTTAATCCATCTAACTTTATAGCGGAACACCTGAAAAATATACCAAAAAGCGGTATCAGGGATTTTTTTGAAATCGTTCAGGGGATGGATGATGTCATCTCACTTGGAATAGGTGAACCTGATTTCGTAACACCCTGGCACATTCGCGAGGCTGCAATTTACGCCCTTGAAAAAGGACGCACCAGTTATACTTCGAACCTCGGTTTGATGAAATTGCGTGAAGTCATTTCAGCACATTTGCAGAAAAAATTCGGAGTTACCTATCATCCTGCAAACCAAGTACTTATAACTGTCGGCGTAAGCGAGGCTCTGGATATTGCTTTAAGAGCCCTGATTAATCCGGGCGACGAGGTCATTTACCATGAACCGTGTTATGTAAGTTATTCGCCATCTATCGTTATGACTTATGGCATCCCTAAAGCCGTGTCCTGTCTGCCGAAAAATAATTTCTCACTTACCGCCGAAGCCATAGAACAGCGGATAACACCGAAATCAAAGGTTTTAATTCTGAACTTTCCGACAAATCCCACCGGCGGGACAATGACAAAAGAGGAGTTAGAACAAATAGCGCAAGTCGTTATTAATCACAACCTTATAGTAATAACAGATGAAATTTATTCAGAACTAACTTTTGGAGGAAAACACATTAGTATTATCTCAATTCCGGGTATGGCAGAACGAACAATCTTTCTGCACGGTTTTTCAAAGGCTTATGCGATGACAGGCTTCAGGCTTGGATATGCCTGCGGGCCATCTGAATTAATTGATGCAATGATGAAAGTGCATCAATATTCAATGCTCTGCGCGAGCATTATAAGCCAGGAAGCCGCAATAGAAGCGATTTTGAATGGCGAAACAGCAATGCTAAAGATGAGGGAACAATACCGTATTCGGAGGGACTATATCGTTAAAGAATTTAACAACATAGGGTTAACCTGCCATTTGCCTCGCGGTTCGTTTTATACTTTTCCTTCAATTTCAAATACCGGTTTATCCTCAAAAGAATTTGCCGTAAGATTGTTAAAAGAAGAAAGAGTGGCTGCAATCCCCGGCGATGCCTTTGGTCGGACTGGGGAAGGTTTTGTTCGTTGTTGTTTTGCGACCTCGCTTGAGAAAATTGAGGTAGCGATGCAACGGATGTGCCGATTTGTAAAAAGATTGAAAGGATAAGTTCATAAACAGGTAAAAAACGAGGGTATTTGCGGTCATTAAGATATCATTTTGATATTATTAACAAGATATAGTTCAACTTCATAAAATACATAGAAATTTGGGAAAAACCAATTACCCGGTTAATGATATCATAATGATATATGCCTACGCTATATAACGACCGTGTATATAATCCTCCATCTGCTGAATGATATGGTTTTGTGCTTTAATTATCCAATTCACAAGATCGTTAATTGACACAATACCAACAACTTTTTCATTTTCAACCACAGGAAGATGTCGTACCTTATGTTCAATCATTACTCGCATACACTCTTCAACTGAATGTTGAGGTGTAACCGTAATGATGTTGGTAGAAATTATTTCACCAACCAGAGTTTCTTTTGAATTTTTGCCGTGAAGGGCTACTTTTCTTGTATAATCGCGCTCGGACAATATTCCCAAAAGTTTTTCACCTTCCATAACAAGAAGAGCGCCGACGTTTTTTTCTGCCAGTAATTCAATCGCCCTAAAAACCGTTTCGTCAGGTGAAATTGACCAGACAATACCCGGATTAGGTTTTAGGCTTAAAACCGAACTAATTGTGCCCGTGATTTCCATAATTCAAAAATTGGTATGTATAAAATTGTCATAATAAAAGGTAAAACACAACAAATTTTATAAAAAAATTATTTTTTGAAGAATTTTGAAGAATTTTTTGAATGTTTCAAGATTTGATTCGTCAAATTATAATAGCGATATTATGATAAGCTAAGGCTGTTGTGAAATGGAGAAAATTATTATGCGTAAACAATGTCACCTAAATAAAGCATTTACTTTGATTGAATTGCTTGTTGTAATTGCGATTATTGCAATACTTGCTTCTATGCTTCTACCATCGCTTAGTAAAGCCAAAGAAAGTGGGCGACGGATTGCATGTGTGAATAATTTGCGACAACTTGGTCTTTCGTTATTGATGTATGCTGATGACAACGAAGATCAGTTTACCCCGCGTGGCGTCCCATTATGGTTTGAACGTCTTAAACCGTACACTAGTTCCTCTACAAATTCAAGGACTGCAACAATCCTAAAATGTCCAAGCGAATTTGAAAATCCGACAACGGCAACGCCCGGCAGAAGTTATATTATAAACGGATGGGGAGACTATTTTCAATCCACATTAGATGAAACTAACTTTAACGCCTTTATAAATTATGGTTATCCTTACGGTATCAAACAATCTATTATAAGAAATTCCACAGAAACAATTACCTTTGGAGAAAAATTAGCAGAATCAAGTCACGTTCACATGGATGTATGGCAAAACCATGGCAATGATTTGGAAGAACTCGACCACATGCGCCACGGAGCAAGCGGTATTACTCATACAAAGGCAGAACAAACCGATATACTCCAATCTAAATCTGCAAAACCTAATTCAAGCGGGTCTAATTATGCCTTTGCGGACGGGAGTGTGCGCTTTTTAAAAGCATTTCGCGATATTTATCCTATAAACCTCTGGGGAGTAACTGATGCATGGCGCGCCAATCCATTCTAAAATAAGAAGATAATTTGGGTATTGCCATCGTCCTTTTTAACGCATATTGACCAATCAATAGACAAAAATATCTATAAAAATTCCTTACAATATTTGTAGAAAAAATCGTTATTTTAACTTATTCATCGCAGTTCAAAATATAGTTGGCTTGACATTGATTTGGTTATCAATCAAATTTCCTTTTTTATGGCAGAAGTTAAAATAAACGATTTAATGGAAAAGATTGTGTCGTTATGCAAACGACGAGGGTTTATTTATCAATCAAGCGAAATTTACGGTGGAATCAACGGGTTCTGGGATTACGGTCCACTTGGTTCGGAATTAAAGCGAAATGTCCGAGAACTCTGGTGGCAGGCAATGACTCGGTTTCGCGATGATATTGTCGGACTTGATGCTACTATCATAATGCATCCAAAAATATGGGAAGCCAGTGGACACGTCTCAACTTTTGCTGACCCAATGAGCACCTGTAAAGTATGCAAAAAACTCATTCGCACCGACCAGGTCTGGGAAATAATAAATGATTCAGAATGGGGCAGAACGTTATCGGGATTTTTCAGCAATGGTGCATTAGACGAGGAAAAACTATTGCAGTGGGTTCATCATCGGGGACATCGTCAAGTCCCGGGATTGGCTCTTGTGAAAAACCCGAACGAAGTTGTAAAGGCTTTGAAGTCTGCAATTGCTGGAAATAAAGACCTTTCGCCGCAGGAGTTCTTTAAAATAATCGCTACTAATCCATCGGCTTATACCTCTCTTATTACACCCTGTCCATACTGCGGTGGAGAATTAACCGAACCGCGAATGTTCAATCTGATGTTCAAAACACACGTCGGTCCGGTTGCTGATGAAGAAAATGTCGCTTATCTTCGTCCAGAAACTGCTCAGGCGATTTTTGCTCAATTTAAAAATATACTTGAAACTTCCCGTCAGAAAATTCCATTTGGAATATGTCAGATAGGAAAGGCTTTTAGGAATGAAGTAACACCGCGAAATTTCACATTTCGTTCCCGTGAATTTGAACAGATGGAGTTGGAGTTTTTTATTCGCCCGGACGAAGTAGTTGAGAAACTCGCAGGCAAGGTTGCAAAATGGAGCGAAGGGGCAGACGTTTCACAACCACAACCAGATTGGGGATGGGAGATGTGGCATCGCCACTGGGTTGAAGAGCGTGTAAAATGGTATGAGTCAATAGGATTAAGTCGTGATACGTTTGAACTTTACTGGCAGCAAAAAGAGGAACTCGCCCACTATGCAAGGGCTTGTGTTGACATTCAATTTAAATTCCCGTTCGGGACGCAAGAATTAGAGGGGATAGCAGCGCGCGGTGATTTTGACCTCACTCAACACCAAAAGTTTAGCGGTAAATCAATGGAATATTTTGACGAAGAGGCAAAGGCTCGTTATGTCCCGCACGTCGTTGAACCAAGCGCCGGCGTGGATAGGCTTGTCCTTGCGTTAATATGTAATGCATACAGCGAGGACGAAGTCCCTGATGAAAGCGGAAAATTAGAACAACGAGTTGTTATGAGATTTCATCCACGAGTTGCGCCAATCAAAGTTGGTGTGTTTCCGCTGTTGAAAAACAAACCGCAGCTTGTTCAAAAGGCTAAAGAAGTCCGGGAAATGTTAAGACCGTATATGAGCGTGTTTTACGATGAAGCCGGTGCAATCGGCAGACGGTATCGCCGTCAAGACGAAGCCGGCACGCCATTTGGTGTTACAATTGATTTTGACACGCTTGGCGAAACAAATTCATTAAAAGACACTGTTACTGTGCGCGACCGCGACACTCTAAAGCAAGACCGCGTCAAGATTGATGAACTGGTTCATTATTTGATGGAAAGAATCAAATAAGGTAATCATATAATATTGAAGTGTTTGAACATCTGATATCTTGTAATTCACCTTCAACATAAATACGGCAGGATAAATTGGTTAGGAAAATTTATTTGGTGCGCATAGCAGGACTTGAACCTGCACGGGTTACCCCACTACCACCTCAAAGTAGCGCGTCTGCCAATTCCGCCATATGCGCACCCGATTAATAATATATAAAAACAACTATACGCTTTTGCAAGCGGAATTTTTAAAATCCCACTTTATTATTTCTCAATAGCTTTTAGTCTTGGCAAGCCTGCTACGGGGTGAATCTTGCCATATTTGTCGTTTATAATCGCAAGTAGTTCCTGTTCTCTTTTATAAAATTCATCAGAAGTAACTTTTAGATTATTCGTCTCTGTTATAGCGGGGTCAGCTTTGTAGCTAAACGAGTTTGCAAAATTGTTGCTTACAAAATTGCCGCGAGCCTGATTTTTCTTTTGTCCAATCATTATCCACGGCAGTGCCTTTCCACCCCAGCGACTATAACAGACATTGTTGCGAATTACGCATTTTTGCGCATCGCCTAATGTAATTCCATGCCAGTGATTTACACATACAACATTGTCCTGAACTGTAAAATTTACAAGCGGTCCGTCAAAAAATCCTAATCCTTGTAACTCGTTTGGAAACGGCTGTTTATCATCTTCTCGTGCAATTATTATATTACCGATGACAGAAACATCTCTTATTGTGCCGGTGCCGACATTAAATAAAAAAGCCTGAATTCCATCGTCGTGATTATTGTCGCCATCTTTTGCTCCAACGAAAACATTTTTAATCACATTATATCTTACTATCTCTCCTTCGCGTGTTATCCTGATGCCGTCGGCGGAAAAATTTTCAATCACATTACCCTCGCAGATAGCATTTGTGGCGCAGAGTTGAATGCCAAATCTTGTATTCAGGACATAATTATTTCGTGCAATATGGCAGTTGCCGTTTCTACCGAGCCATATCCCACTGCGCGCTTTATTAATCCAATCTTGAGCCGACCATTTTGAAGAATCCCGTTCTGTAAAGATGAAGCAATCTTCAACAACGAGGTTAGAACCGTCTCCGCGTTCTCCAAGCATAACAAGGGTATGTGGAAGACGGTTAAAAGGTTTTGGCGATAACGACGGCGAGACCGTAAGCCCTTTTATTATCCAGTTCTTCCCGGAGCCAATTTCAACCCAGCCAACTTGTGGACGAGACCCTTCATCGGCGGCAATCGTAATAGGTTTTTCATTAAAACCGCCTCGGATTTGAATAACCCCCTGCCACCCCGACCGCAACAATATTGTATCGCCCGGTTTTATAATAGCATTCGGATTGCTAATTCTACCTGTTGCGTCAATAATCTGAATCATCTTCGCATTTACAACCTCTTCAATTGTCCTCCAAGGCGAATTCTTGCTACCGTCGCCTTGTGGAGAACCTTTTTGCGGGTCGCAATAAAAAACCGCAGCGGACAATGTCAGGTTAATTCCAACAAGTATAATAGCACAATATTTTATCAGAGTTTTCACAGAGTTAATTGTGGCATAAACAGTTTTATATTCAAGAAATGTATTAGCAAACCCGTACATAAATTTAGTATTTTGGTTAAAGTTAAGAGTTTGAAACATTGGAAAGAATTAAATTCTGGTTGCGCCATAATTAAAGAAAGTTTTAATTAAGTTGCTTATGTTGAAACAGGAATCGGCATCGCTGTTAAAAATAATTTACGAAGACGAAGAAATACTTGTTGTGAACAAACAGGCAGGGCTTGTTTGTCATCCAACAAGACAAGGTCCGGATTCAAGTTTAATTGGCAGGTTAAGGCTTTATTTAGGCGAAGGTTCTCACCCTCAAATGGTGAACCGACTTGATAGAGAGACAAGTGGAATAATCATTGTGGCAAAGACAGTTCAGAGCGCTCTGATGATAAGAAAGATTTGGGAAAAACAGCGAGTGCTAAAAGAATATCTTGCTATTGTGCATGGATTTGTTAAAAAAAACTCCGACACAATTAATGCACCGCTTGGGAAAGATGTGAACAGCACTGTCGCGATAAAGGACTGGGTAAGACCAGATGGATTGCCTGCCACAACATACTTTAGGGTATTGACGCGATTTGAAAAAGATGGAAATAAGTTTAGTCTCTTAAAAGTTATTCCTAAAACAGGAAAAAAACATCAGATTCGAATTCACCTTTCATACATTGGCTATCCCGTAGTTGGTGATAAGATATATGGCGGCGATGAAACAATATATCTTAATTATTATCTGAAAAGGAATTTAACCCCTGAACATCAGGCGCAATTAATATTGCCGTATCAAGCCCTGCATTCTAGCCGGGTAAAGTTCAGTATGAAAGCCCGAATTTACGACTTCTTTGCAGAACCAGAAGATTGGTTCAAAAATTTTATTAATACCATGAGTTTAAGTGAAATCCCCGGTTATCTGGATTAAGTTAATTGTTCCCCAATTCTTTAAACCAACCGTTCCAGGTTAGATATGAACCGCTAAGGTTTTTAACTTTAAATCCGTGTTGTTCAAGAATTCGTGCCGCAAAATAAGACCTCTGTCCGCTCTGACAATGAACAAGTATTTCCCTATTTTTTGGCAACTCGTTGATTCTATTGCGCAATTCGTCAAGTGGTATATGGATTGAGCCGGGTATGTTACCGCTTGATCGTTCCGCAGGTGTCCTGACGTCCAGCACGACAACCCCCGATTTCATTATTGAATCGACCTCATAATATTGTGCCACAGAAGTTAATCCATCTAATATATTTTGAGCAGCCATACCGGCAAGGTTGACCGGGTCCTTAGCCGAACCGAATGGTGGCGCATAACAAAGTTCAAGATTTGCAAGTTCGTCAACTGTCATCTTTGCCTTTATTGCGGTGGCGATTACATCAATCCTTTTGTCCACACCGTCTATTCCAACGGCTTGAGCGCCAAGCACATTCCGAGTTTTAGGGTTAAAAAGTAGTTTTAATGAAATCATTCCACCGCCCGGATAATAACCAGCGTGAGAACGCGAGTGAATGTGAACCGCTTGGTATGGAATCTGCGCCTGTTTAGCCGTTTTTTCGTTGACGCCGGTCGCGGCAGCAGTCAATTTGAACAGACGGACAATAATTGTTCCTATCCCGCCAGTATAGACAGATTTTTTCCCGAAAATATTATCGGCAGCAACTCGTCCCTGTCTATTAGCGGGTCCGGCAAGCGGTATAAGAGACCAGTCGCCTGTAATTTCATTTTTTACTTCAACGGCATCTCCAACTGCCCAGATAGAAGAATCGCTTGTTTGCATATATTTATTTACGCGAATTCCGCCAAGGTTCCCGATTTCAATGCCCGCTGATTTCGCAAGTAAAACATCTGGTTTTACCCCCGTGCAAATTAGAACCATATCAGCAGGGAGTCTTTCGCCGCTTTTAAGAACAACGATAGATGATTTAGCCGATTCGCCCGACTGCGGTTCCTCAAACCCTGCGACGGGATTTGATAGCCGTAGTTGAACACCGTTTGATTTAAGTTCGCTTTGCACCAACGCAGCCATCTCAGGGTCCAGCGGTGTCATAACCTGCGGTAAGGCTTCAACCACAGTTACATTCAAATTCAACCGACGCAATTGTTCTGCCATTTCAAGCCCGATAAATCCAGCGCCAATGATGACTACAGATTGAACTGCTTTTTTAGAAATCCAATCTTTCATTCTTTCGGCATCTGGAATATCCCTGACGGTAAATATTCCTTCTCTATTAACACCCCTAACCGGTGGCCTAACTGGCGCTGCTCCTGTTGAAATTACAAGCGCATCATAAGGAAAATCATACTCTCTTTTTTCATCAAGATTACGGACTTTTATCAATTTATTCTTGCGGTCAATAGCAATAACTTCCGAACGAATTCTGACATCAATATTATAACGAGCGCAAAAAGACTGCGGAGTTTGCAAAACAAGGTCTTTTTGTTCTTTTATTTCTTCCCCAATGTAGTAAGGGATGCCGCAGTTGGCAAATGAAACGAAATTTCCTTTTTCAAAAACCGTAATTTCAGCCGATTCGTTCAAACGACGGGCGCGTGTTGCCGCACTTGCTCCACCAGCAACTCCGCCAATGATTACTAATCGTAAGTTATTCATAAAATAATTGAACCAAATAATGATAAAAGGTTACTTTTATTTTTAATGTGATGCCACAAAAGGTAGCGCGGGCTTTCCTGCCTCTGGTTCTGATTGTGCTGTCATCATCCTTGCCGACAATTTGTCCTCTCATCACATTCTCATTACTGCATAAGATTTTTCTCAAATTTTTTTGTTGACATATTTTTAAATTTTTCATTTAATTTAAACATTATGATAATTAGCCCTTACAACAAACCAGAAAAATCAATTCTGTCAGCAATAGGTCTACCCAAAAATATTTTAAATAATTTTTTTAATTGACACTGTTTTTAAAAAATGAATAATCGAGAAAAATCCGAATGAGATATAGCAGCAGATTTATTCTTGCTTGTATAAATACAGTGCAAGATAGTTCAAACTTTTCAGAAGAAAAAGATTTCGTATTTATATACTCCCACCCAGAAAAAAACAAAATTAGTAATAGTTATGAAAAAATTAAATAGTAATCTGTCTCTTATAGGGACAGTGGCGTTAATCGGACTGGCAGCTATTAATTTAGCTATCAATCAGGCAAATGCAGGTATTGCGTATCAGGATCCACAA
This sequence comes from Verrucomicrobiota bacterium, assembly GCA_029572555.1. Taxonomy (GTDB): domain Bacteria; phylum Verrucomicrobiota; class Verrucomicrobiia; order Limisphaerales; family JAKPVM01; genus JAKPVM01. The sequence goes on from JAKPVM010000058.1 coordinate 11,742, forward strand.
GGTGGCTGGCGCTATATCTTTCAAGGCGGTAATAACGGCACTGGTAACGCCGGTACCACTGCCCTTGACGGGACGTGGGCTTACACCACAGGCGGTAGTTCCTCCTGGGGTGGTGATAGTCGCGGTCCCGGTGTCGGCAACGTTGGTGGCATTAGCGCCTCCAATGCCTCAATAAGCGGTTTTCAGTTTGATTATATTACAATGGAGGATGCGTCTATGGCGACGAGCGGTGACGGTAATAACCGCCGCTTAGGGTTCTCGCATCCGACGGCCACGAACGGGCTGAATTCAGCCACTGCGGCCAAGTTGCTCACCAATGTAACGCTCACCTTCCGTGCCCGTTTAACTCCACCAACAGACCCATTGCTTCAACTTCCGTATCTTAAGGAGGCGCCGAATGGGGCTTTCATTGATTCTGACGGCAAAGGTATGTTTAGTATCAGGCAATCGAATCCGAGTAGTATAATTTCTTTTTCACTTGCAAGAAGCGCAGAAGATAAGGATGACACCGGTAGCGTAGCAATAAACAGTTATCCGGGATGGGGTTTAATGATGAACAATAGAAATGGTACATCGGCGAAGGCACAAGTTGATCCCGGCGAGGGTGGAACAATGGTTTATCATCCTTGCGACCCGCGTGTATGGAACGAGTTCTGGATAATTATTACTGCGGATACAAGTGGCGGTGGAACACATAAGGTTGAAGTTTATATGAATGGCAGTACAACCCCGTCAGTATATCATATAACAGCCGGTACGGGGAATGACATATACCAAAACATTAATGATTATATTAATATGAGTTTGCCAGTTTCAGCAGCGACTGGCGCTTATGATATCGATTTCTTTGGATTCAAAGAGGGTAGGTGGGAACCTGTTGCGAATCCTGATTTGATTGGTCCTGAGATTGTTGATGCAAACACTTATGGTGGGACAAATACAATTAAGATTACATTTTCAGAAGCGGTTGACCCGACTACAGCCCTTGACACGGCAAATTATATTGTAACGAACCAATATGGTATTTCGTTCCCTGTCAGTAGCGCTTATTTCTTTGGTGATAGTAGGACGGTAGTAATTGTAGTGGATGGACTGCTTGCCCCCGGTCCGATGTATTATCTAATAGCGAATGTAAAAGATTTAAACGACAATTTAAATTCCTCTCTCTGGTGGTTTTTACAGCCATCACCAGCTAAGGCTATGATAGAACTTTTCGGTGGTACTGGGAATCAGGGAAATCCTTATGGGGGTCCAGACGCAAGATCTATAGCTAAATTTGCGAATCGGGTTCCTGATATATTATTATATAGCAATTCATTTTCACTTCAGACAAACCTAGCCAACACAGGATGGAACGCTTACATTGGGAGGATATCGGGGTATTTTGTTCCGCCGAGCGACGGGTTATATAGGTTTTACACCAGTTCGGACGATGGTTCTTTATTGTTTATGAACACAAATGATGTCAATAGCACTTATCCTGAAGGAAGGGTTCAATTGACACAGTTAACAGCTTATGCATCACCCTATTTATATAATTTTGGCGCTGTTTCTAATGTATTTTTAAAGGGTGGGCAAAAATATTATATGGAATTAATCTGGCGTGAAGGTGGCGGTGGTGATGGGGCTAAGGTTATGGTAAAGGCGCAGAATGATGTGAACCTGCCATCTGCCGAGCAGATAATACCGGCTGACTATCTTGAACTTCCTGTTGGACCGATTACACTTGAAACACCGCCACCTGCTACTATTACGGTACCTACAAGGACAACTGGTATTACACTGACAGCAGGCGGTATAACTGGGGCATTACCCTGGTTTATTCAATGGAAACAATCCACAGACTGCGTTAATTTTACTGATATAATTGGCGCCACGAACTCGGTATATGTTTATCCAAATCCAATCACAGCAAATATAACATTTAGGTTAACAATCAGTAACCTTTTCAGTTCTGTTACTTATGATACACAAGTTACGCCACAAGCCGATACTGTTGCGCCTTCTGTGGTTCAAGTTCTTGGCTGGGCTAATGATTCAATCAGGATTCTCTTTTCTGAACCGATGGATACACTTACTATCGGAGATATAATAAATTATCAAATTGATGACGGCGCTGTATACATTGGTGGTGCATCTGTTGTTAATAATTCGACAGTTTTACTTACAATTGACCCTTTTACGCCTGTTGTACCGGGTTCATTTCATAATTTAAAAATTAGTTGGTATGATTCTATAACAGATTTTGCTGGCAATCTGTTGCCTGAAACTGATGTTGTTTTTGAGGTTGCCGCAGCTGCAACAGGTGGCGCTGCTCGTAATCTTGTTTACACAGATATTAGCGGGACGTTGGTTGATTTATTAACCACTTCTACCAAATTCTTGAATAACACGCCGGATATAATTGAATATATAAGTAGTTTTTCAACCCCACTCAAAAGGGCTGATAATTATGGTACACGGGTTAACGGCTATTTAATACCGTCA
>JAKPVM010000069.1 GCA_029572555.1 Verrucomicrobiota bacterium
CTTGCTCCGGGTCCAATATGACATTCCGTGCAGGAAACACGGGCATGGGGAGAATGCTGATAAGTTGCCATTTCCGGTTTCATCACTTTGTGACAAACCTCACCGCAAAATGTTGTTGATTCAGTAAAATGATAGCCGTGATAACTTGCCACGGCAATAAACAGGAAAAAGAACAGGACAACCCCAATTACAGTCAAAAGAATTTTTCTATCACGAGGTCTTGTTAAGTCTATGACAAGTTTTATCGGTTCTATCCCGGTTCGTTTAATCCTTTTATGTTCTATAACAGCGCCTATTACTGACACAATAGCGCCAATAACACATAAAATCGGGCATACTAAATATATCAAAACACCAAGATATGGATTTGGAAAGTGAGTAAACAAATCAATTATAAAAAACAAAATAAATGCAAATAGACCCCCAACCATTATCGCCACACCAGATATACTAATCCAGTTGCGAAAGGCAGAAAAACGCGACTTTGATTGATTATCTTCGTTTGCCATTATAAGGACTTTAACAAATATGTCGTAAAAAAGAACAATTATTTTATTTTCTCCGGCGAAGACCCATTAAACTCCGCCGAGACTAATTAGATTGATAATTATACATCTATATAATTTTATTTATAGATTTATTGAGTTATAAATCGTTTTCTTCTCATTTATTGTCATTGTTGCAACTTTTATTGTCTTTTTTAAATAATTTAAACATCAGGAATTGTGCAATAGGCTCTATTATTTTCTTTTAAATATGGAATACTAATGTTAGCGCAATATGTTATTATCATTGTAAATGTTTTTAAGTTATTGGTATGTCAATTTACCAAAAACGAATTTTGGGTATTATAGTCTGCATTCAGGCTATTGTTGCTGTCTGTCAAAACAGCCCGACTACCAATTCTATCCCAGAAATCGGCGTTATTGCTCCACAAATTCAAGTTACTAATTTTTACAGCAATGAGATAAAAAATTTAAAGATCGAGAAAGGTAAAAAATACCTTTTAATCTTTGTTGCCGAAAAAGATTTAAGGCTTATTAATTTACCAGAACACATTATGAACCTTGCAAAGAAATATCAAGGCGTCGGTGTTGATTTCACAGTAATATTTGAACGTTCTTCATCACTGGCTTCTACCATTGCAGACAAGTTTCCTAAAACCGTAAATCTTTGCGTAGATAGTAACAGGGTATCATTTAAAAATTATGGGCTTACTGGTTCAAATCAATCTTATTCATTTCTTATAGATTCGAACTCAAAAATTGTATGGATGGGAGACGCATTTAGCTATCTTGAGAATGTGATTTCTGCTTTACTGGATAACAAGATTGACGCGGATAAATTGAGACGGTCATTCCTTTCAAAAAAGATCGCTGATGAATATTTCACTCTTGCTCTTGAAGGAACTAAAAAAGATGAAATGGCTAAACTCGGCGAACAGATTTTAAAGGATTCAGGAGACGACGCTCTATTTTTAAATGAATTTGCGTGGAATATAATGACCGATGATAAGATTAAATACCACGATATGGTTCTGGCTTTACGCGCTTCAAGGAAAGCCTGCGATTTGGTCAAGGGAACGCAACCACCGTTGCTCGATACTTACGCCAAGGCGCTTTTTTTAAATGGGCAAATTAAAGATGCAGTTCAAATACAAGAGATTGCAATAGAACTTGCAACAGATGAAATGTTAAAAAAGAAACTTACCGAATCATTGAATATGTATAAAAAAGCTTTAAAAGAAGTCAAACCTTCTGATTAATAAACCCATAAACAAAATCCTGAAAACGATATAAAAATTCATTGTGGTTTAAGCAAACTTTGTTTCCATTGTTCTATCAGTTGAAGCATTTGTTCAGCAAGGTTTCCCTTTATTTTGACATGTTTTGGAATGAACCCGGGCGATGTTCCGAATAAATCAGTTGAAACAAGTATTTGACCGTCGCAATCCATTCCGGAGCCAATACCGATTGTAGGTATCTTCAAAATCTTTGTAATCTCGGCGGCGACTGGCGCTGAAACAAGTTCAAGAACAATGGCAAAAATACCAGCCTCTTCAAGACTTTTTGCATCTTCTAACAACGCGTTTTTTTCTTCTTCCATCCGTCCCTTTATTCTATATCCGCCTTCCTCAACGATATGTTGCGGCAGCATTCCAAGATGTCCAATCACAGGTATACCTTCATCTATAATTGCCCTAACCTGTGAGATAATGCTCCTTCCACCTTCAAGTTTTACCCCTTCTGCGCCAGCCTGAATGAGTTTTTTTGAATTTCTCACCGCATCTTCAACAGTATCATAACTTTTGTATGGCATATCGGCGGCGATGAGCGAATTAATCTTTGAACGCGCAACAGCCCGAGTATGATGGATTATCTCTTCTACTGTTACGAATGTTGTATCGGGATAACCAAGCACAACCATTCCTAATGAATCACCAACAAGGACAATATGAATCCCTGCTTTTCCAAGCAGCAGCGCTGTTGGATAATCGTAGGCTGTTAGAGATGAAATTGGTTCTTTTCCTTTCAGTGATTTTATAACAGTCGCAGTTATCTTGATATTATTCATTTCAACATTTTATTTAAAAGACGAAAACTTTCTAACAATTCATCAGGAGAAACAGTGGCAGTACCCACTTTACGCACGACAACCCCGGCAGCGTGATTAGAAATAATAGCGGATTCAATTGGTGAAGCGCCACCTGTTATAGCCAGTGTAAATGCGGCAATCACCGTATCGCCTGCCCCCGACACATCAAACACCTCTCTTGCAACGGTCGGGATATGGAATGGTCTACTATTTCGCTGGCAGAGTAACATTCCTTGTTCACCAAGTGTGATTAATAAAAGCGCAGGAGATAATTTCTTCATCAATATATTCGCTGTGGAGACAAGCTCTTTATCTTCAAGTGGGTCCATCTTCTTTTTACCATCGGGGCAACCAGCAAGTTCAAATGCCTCTTTTCGGTTCGGTGTGATTAAAGACATATTTCGTATGTCAAGCCGATGAACTGGTTTAGGGTCAAGGCTTAACCATATTCCTCTTGACCGACAATACTGGCGCAAATTGTCAACCAGATATTGTGTTATAATACCCTTGCCATAATCACCAAGTATTATGGCATCAAACCTGTTTTGAACCTCCTGGATTCTTTTAATAAATGCCTCAGCCACATCTTCACCGATATCGTCTCTTGATTCTCTATCAAGTCTAACGACTTGTTGTTGCGCTGCGATGATGCGCGTCTTAATACTTGTCCGACGAGATGGAATGGTGACAACTCCTGAACAATCAATCTTGTAGCTCTCGAACAAGGTACGCAGTTTTGTTCCCGCTAAATCCTCCCCAACAACTCCGAAAAGGCTTGTCTTTGCGCCAAGTACAGCAAGATTACGCGCCACATTAGCCGCGCCACCGGGCATAAAACTTTCTTTTTCATACTCAACCACCGGCACCGGTGCTTCGGGTGAAATTCGGGATACATTACCCCAGATATATTCATCAAGAATAATATCCCCGATTACGGCTATTCTTGAATTTTTAATCGCGGACAATAATTTTTTAATCCAATTAACGCTTAATTCTGGGATTTTTTGTTTTTTCATACGGTTTTATTTAAAAAAGCCGTCAATGGGCTTGTTGGATTTGCGGTAAAGGATTCTTCCGATAATCCAATTTCAAATGCGATTCTGCCTGCTTCAACAGCCATCTTAAACGCAGTCGCCATTTTAATAGGGTCATCAGCCACAGCTATTGCTGTATTCACCAGGACGGCGTCAGCGCCCATTTCCATTGCCTCCGCGGCGTGGCTTGGAACACCTAATCCGGCGTCAACAACCACTGGAACTGTTGCCTGTTCAATAATAATTTTTATCTGGTCTTTTGTCTTAATACCACGGTTAGAACCGATTGGCGAGCCAAGAGGCATAACTGTTGCAGTGCCAATTTCTTGTAACCGTTTTGCAAGAACCGGATCCGCGTTAATATATGGCAAAACAGTAAACCCTTCGTTCACCAATTGTTCGGCTGCCTTAAAAGTTTCAATCGGGTCTGGCAACAAATAACGCGGGTCGGGATGAATCTCGAGTTTTATCCATTTCGGCAATCCAGCCGCAGCGGCAAGTCTGGCAAGCCGAACCGCCTCGTCAGCGTTTAGTGCACCGCTCGTATTCGGCAAAATCAGATATTTAGATGGGTCAATAAATTCGAGTATGTTTGCAAACGGGTCTTTCTTTCCGCTCAAATCGGCACGTCTTAAAGCAACCGTAACGATTTCCGTTCCGCTGGCTTGCAAAGAATCGCGCATAACTTCCGGTGAAGAAAACTTTCCTGTCCCCACCATTAATCGCGATTTAAACTGACGCCCTGCTATTTTTAGAAAACTATTCATTTCAACCTAATCTTTAAAATACCATAAAAATCCGAAACAATAAAATCAGATAATTCTAAAATAATTTTGTAGTAACCTGCTAACCTTCGATGGAAATAATTACATAGTTTTTCTTTCCTTTGCGAAGTAATAAAAATTCTCCGAACAATGTATTTTCTATGGTTACCAATCTTTGGTTATTGGTTTCTCTTACATTGTTTATATATATACCGCCACCATCAATATCTTTTCTTGCTTGCCCTTTTGATGAGCATAAGCCTGCGTGAACAAGTAATTCAATTAATGGAATTCCGGGTGGTAAAAGCCGTTCTTTTGCAATCTTAACCGAAGGCACTTCGCCAGCGATTTCCTTAAATGTCTCTTTGCTTATGCCACTGACATCACCGCCAAACAATACCTGGCTTGCCTTGATAGTCTCTGCTGTGGCTGATTCTCCGTGAATAAGTTCTGTGACCGCTTTTGCGAGCGCCCTATGAGCCTGACGCGCACCCGGATTTTCATTATGCGCTTTTTCAAGTTCATCAATCTCTTCTTTGGATAAAAAGGTGAAATATCGCAAATACCTGATGACATCACGGTCGTCGGTATTTACCCAGAACTGATAAAACTTATAGACGCTGGTTTTATTCGGGTCTAACCAGATAGCCCCAGCAACGGTTTTACCGAACTTTGTTCCATCGGCATTTGTAATTAATGATAAAGTCAAACCATAAACCACACGATTTAATTTCTTTTTGCATAAATCAATACCCGCAGTGATATTTCCCCATTGATCGCTGCCGCCGATTTGCAACTCGCAATCGTGCTCTTTGCATAGATGATAAAAGTCATAAGCCTGCAATAGCATATAGCTGAATTCGGTGTAGCTAATCCCATTTTCCCTATCCTCCATACGCGCCCTTATGCTCTCTTTGGCAATCATCATATTAACGGAAAACAACTTGCCAATATCTCTCAAAAAATCCAGATACCTGATAGGCGCAATCCAATCCGCATTATCAAGAAGCAAGGCAGGATTTGTTTTTGATTCAAAATCCAAAAATCTTGCCAGCTGCCGTTTTACGGATGCGATATTGTGGGCGATTTTCTCATTTGATAACAGTTGGCGTTCCTGTGTTTTACCGCTTGGGTCGCCAATTGAACCCGTTGCACCGCCAGCCAATGCAATT
>JAKPVM010000339.1 GCA_029572555.1 Verrucomicrobiota bacterium
AACGGGGTTTTCCTCTGTGTTGATGTCTATGCTATAATCCTGCCACCATCTATCGATGGTTAAAAAATGCCAGCAAGAATGCTGGCATCACAAAAGAACCTCGTAAGAGGTGACATTATGATAGCAGACGGAATACAAAAACATCATAAACCGCCCAAAGCGGTGACAGAGCCATTGAATTTTGATGATTAGATTTTCAATTATCGCTCTGACACCCCTAACGGGGTTTTCCTCTGTGTTAATGTCTGTGCTATAATCCTGCCACTCCTTATGGAGTTTCAAAAAGCTGAGGAATAACAGCTGCTACGATTATTAATTTTTCAGGCTTAACGCAGCGTCGGCATCCTTACCAACGATTCTAATTCCAAAATGGGAACAAGGATGCTCCCACCACATTTTCAAATAAGAAGCAGGAATGCTTCCCCACTATATATTATTAGATAAATTGGTTGTTTAGTTATTTGCTGCGAGTTTTGTCCTTTTATAGAAATCAATTAGTTCGCTCAAACTTACCCGTGTATATGGTTCATCGCAGGCAGGGTTTTTTTTACCAGCGTCGGCAAACCACATCTCAACAGTTTGCGGCGCAAAGATGGCATTGTGGAGGTTTGATTTCATCGCAACGGGGCGTTTGATTATTTCAATCATTTTATCGACATCAATCTTGCCATAATTTTCAGACAATCTCTGGCTCAAGATTTTGGCTCGTTCGCCGCCGGATATAAATACTGTATCTTCAGGTACAGGCGGCAGCAATGGGTGTTGTTCGCCGGGCTTGAGGACCTCTACTTTGTCAGGCAGGCAATGCAATCCCCTGATGAATCCGTTTTTATCGCTGATGACATAATAATATTCGCAGGTTCTTGGGGAGTTATGAATAATCTGGAGGGCTTCTTCTCCTGTGGAGGCGCGTTCCATAACATCGCGCAATAGCAAACTCATCGGGACGCCGTTCCACAAGCCTTCGCCTCTGCCACCCATCTCGCCGATTGCCACTCCTTTTTCGTTCATAGCGGTAACAGTGCCGATAAATCCGGAATAACCGAGTGTCATCCAGGCATTTTTGCCTTCTGGCATAAAGACTACTACGGCGGCGTAGTTTTGCAGACCAATATCGCGCATATAATCCAGAACGCGGGAATGTAAAATCTTGCCGTCAACCGTCGCTTTGCCTTTCACGGCAATGCCACTGCAATGAAATCGTTCAGGGAATAGGTTCGCATAAAGCAGGTCGCGTTGTGGTATTTTTGCGCTTTTAGCCAGAGAATTACACTCTTCAATAAATCTTGGCGGTATGTGCGGTGAAGTTTTTGTGTAAATATCTTCCATAACATCGATGAACCATTTACCGGACCTGAATGTATCTGCTGCGCCAACGGCATAGAGGACCCGTTCAACTAATTTTTTGGTTGAATCGTCCATAAGATTGCCCTGCGCCGTTCCCATTTCTTGCGGAGTGCCATCAAGGATAAGTATAGTTTTGCCGCCAAAATCGCATAGCAGACCATGTCCAGATGGGTCTTTTTCGACGACCTTCAAAACTTGTTCTTTTTTAAGTTCTCTTGAAGATTTTTCATCAAGCATTTCGCCGATAAAGTTCATTGCTGCTGCCACCATTTTGTTCAAATCGCTCTGGCAAACCTCTTTTTTATCGGTCGCCTCTGGCGGTTCAAAGCTTGTTGCTGGAATAAATGAATTTTTTTGCCAGCCGTAAACATTTATCTTTCCACGAACACCAGCCAGGTCAAACTCAAAAAATTCCGGGCTTTTACTGTTTTTTAACAATCCGATTCGTATGAAGCCGGCAACCCTTGAACTTTCGCCGGATTTTACGATGATTCTGTTTTTTTGTTCATCTTCAAAATCGACTTTTACCCATTTTTTGGCAAAGTCCGGGACAAGAAGTATTGCCATTACAGCGCCTGCGAAACCTTGTGCGCGCATCGTGTAATGACTATCAAAATATGCAAAGCTGTTTGTATTATCCAAAGGTTGTTTATTACCAATAAAGAGTGTTTTTGGGGTGAGCATCCACGGATTACTTCCGAACCCGACGCCGCCTTCGCCGATAAGCGGATATTTAAACAATGCCGAAAAACGACCTTTATCGCCGACAATCA
>JAKPVM010000129.1 GCA_029572555.1 Verrucomicrobiota bacterium
GTTTTCCTCTGTGTTAATGTCTATGCTATAATCCTGTCACTCCTTCGGAGTTTTAAAATGCCAGCCTTCGGCTGGTTGATATTTTATGGATAACCTATTTTATCCCACTATCTATGATAATGATTCAGGTATCTTATAAAACATCCTGTCCATCCGTGTTAAATAAAAAAATCCCTGTAAATCTTATGTTTTTCTTTTGTTTCCATAAGCAAGAATCCCTGTGATAAATCCGCCTTTATCACTGTTTTTAAATATTTGCGAAAATTTGCGAGAAATTTTAATATTAACTGCTTTCGCAGGTTAACGAAGCTGTTTATATTATTGTGTCAATTCAACAAATATCCACCCATATATCCAATTGTAATTTGTTTGCTAAAGATTGATGGAAAAGGGATAAAAATTTCTAAAAGTGAAAAATACGAAAAACCCCTGAAAAATCAGGGGGTAAGGTTTGATTTTCACCAGTTATGCGATGATAGTGAATTAATTTTTGATTTTCAATATTTTCTGTTAATCTTTAAATTGATTAAATAATTGGTGAATTGATGAAAGCGAAAATAATAATAACACCGAAAAAAGCGGTTCTGGACCCACAAGGCAAAACCGTTCAAGGCGCTCTTGAACATATAGGGTATAACGGAATTCGCGCTGTCCATATTGGAAAATATATTGAAATTGAATTAGACAGCGATGACCGCGAATCTGCTAAAAAACAACTTGAAGAAGCCTGCTATATGTTCTTAAGTAATCCCGTTATTGAGGATTATAAACTTGAAATTGAATGAATTAGCTTAATTTTATGCGATTTGCAGTGATACAATTTCCGGCGTCAAATTGCGATCAGGATGCAATCTACGCCATTCGCTTTTTAGGGCACAATGCTGACTTCGTCTGGCATAAAGAGAATTCTTTAAACGGCGCAGATGTAGTAATAATTCCCGGCGGATTCAGCTACGGCGATTACCTGAGAACCGGCGCAATTGCGCGGTTCAGCCCGATTATGCAAACTGTATGCGAGTTTGCAAAAAACAGCGGAATCGTTATTGGTATATGCAACGGCTTCCAGATTTTATGCGAAGCAGGATTACTTCCCGGCGCATTGATTAGAAATCGTTCACTGCAATTTCGTTGCGAACACGTATTTTTGAAACCAGCTACATTTAATTCGCCGTTTACCTGCAAAATACCGCAGGAAAAACTTTTGAAAATTCCGGTTGCACACGGCGAAGGTTGTTATTACGCCAGCCCAGAAACAATACAGGAATTAAAAACAAATGACCAAATCCTGTTTCAGTATTGTGATAAAGATGGAAATCTAACCGAACAGTCAAGCCCAAACGGTTCACTATTGAACATAGCGGGAATTTGCAATCAAACACGTAACGTCTGTGGTATGATGCCGCACCCTGAACGCGCCTGCGAACTTATCTTAAATAGCGAGGACGGAAATTTTATTTTCCAGAGTATTATTCATAGTTTATCTAAAACTGCTGATAAAACCGCAATTAAATCTTAATTTCAAAATGACAGAACCTAAAATTACACCTGAGTTAATCCAGAAACATAATTTATCTCCGCAGGAATACGAACAGATAAAGGCAGTCCTCGGACGCGAACCGACTTATACCGAACTCGGAATTTTTTCGGTAATGTGGAGCGAACATTGTTCCTACAAAAATACAAGACCGCTATTAAAAACATTCCCAACTAAATCGCCAAGAATTCTTGTCGGCGCAGGTGAAGAAAACGCCGGCATAATAGATATTGGCGATGGTCTTGCAATCGCTTTCAAAATAGAATCGCATAACCATCCAAGCGCGGTTGAGCCATTTCAAGGCGCTGCGACAGGTGTCGGAGGAATTATCCGCGATATCTTCACAATGGGCGCAAGACCGATTTGCGTATTGGATTCATTGCGGTTTGGCGAAATCTCAAATTCAGAGGTGCGCAGGCTGTTTAATGGCGTTGTTGCCGGTATCGCTCATTACGGCAATTGCTTTGGTATTCCAACTATCGCCGGTGAAGTCTATTTTGACGAGGCTTACGAGGGAAATCCGCTTATCAATGTCTTCTGTCTCGGTGTTTTGAAACATAATCAAATCGCTCGCGGCAGGGCTTGCGGAATTGGTAACCCGGTATTTTATGTTGGTCCTGCAACAGGAAGAGACGGTTTAGCCGGGGCGGCTTTTGCTTCACAAGATTTAACTGACGAATCAGCCGAACAACAGCGTGGTGCTGTTCAGGTCGGAGACCCGTTTATGGAAAAACTTGTTTGCGAAGCCTGTCTTGAACTTTTAGCCACGGGCGCAGTTGCTGGCATTCAAGATATGGGGGCAGCAGGATTGACCTGTTCAACCTGTGAAACAGCAGCCCGAGCTGATACCGGGATTGAAATTGAACTCAAAAAAGTCCCGCAACGCGCCCCTGATATGACGCCTTATGAAATAATGCTCAGCGAATCACAGGAACGAATGCTCATCATTGTTCACAAAGGCAGAGAAGAAGAAGTCAAAACGATTTTTGATAAATGGGATTTGCCATGGGCACAGATTGGATATGTTACTGATACAGGCAGAATGGTTGTAAAATACGACGGTAAAGTTGTGGCTGATATACCCGCAAAGGCAATTGCCACTGAATCTCCTGTTTATCATAGAGAGGCACGTGAACCATCGTACATTTCTGAAGTTAGGTCATTCAAAATTGAACAGATCCAACGCAAGTTCGAACCATCTGAACAACTTGAATTGCTACTTGCCAATCCATCAATTGCCTCTAAAAACTGGGTTTTCAGGCAATATGACTATATGGTCAGAAACAATACGGTTGTGTATCCGGGTTCAGATGCGGCTGTGATTAGAATTAAGGCGGATTGTCTTCCACCAGACCCGGAAGATGTAAACATTGGTAGCGCAACCAAAATAACGGATGCAAAAATCAGTGAAAAGTTTATTGCTGTTTCCTCCGATTGTAATGGGAGTTATGTTTATCTTGACCCTTATGAAGGCTCAAAACTTGCCGTAGTTGAAGCAGCGCGCAATCTTGCCTGTTCAGGCGCAACACCGCTCGGTGTTACGGATAATCTTAATTTTGGCAATCCATACAATCCTGAATTGTTCTGGCAATTAAAAGAAAGCGTTCGCGGAATTGCGGAGGCGTGCAGGGCGCTTAACACACCAATTACAGGAGGTAACTGCAGTTTATATAATCAAAGTCCGATAGGTCAGATTGACCCCACGCCAACCATTGCAATGGTTGGTTTGATTGAGGATAGAAATCATATCACCACACAATGGTTCAAAGACGAAGGCAATACAATCCTCCTTCTCGGATTGCCTGTTGACGTTGAAGACCCTCTGCAGGGGCTTGGTGGAAGTGCCTATTTAAGAACCGTTTATGGAATAAAAAACGGCACACCACCGCGCTGCGATTTGAACCGGGCAATTTTGCTAAATGAAACGATTCTTGGGCTTATCCACGGTGGTTCAATAAAAAGCGCTCACGACTGCAGCGAAGGCGGTCTTGCAACCTGCCTCGCTGAATGCTGCATAAGCCATCAGATTGCCCGCAATACCCCAGCACTAATCGGAGCAGAGATTAATTTGACAAAAGAAGTCATTGAAAAATTTAAACTCGATTCAGACAAGATTCTGCCAGAAGCCCTTTTATTTGGCGAGACCCAGAACAGGGTCGTTATTACAACATTGCCACAATATGCTGGAAAAATTCTCTCCCGCGCCGCAATCTATAACTATCCTGCTGCAATAATCGGCAAAGTTGGCGGCTCTAAACTTATAATAAAAACCGATGTTGGCGAACACTTATGGGATGTCTCAAAACTTTATGATATCTGGTGGAATTCAATTGCAAAGGCTATGCATTAATAGATAAAACATTGTCGAATTGTTCAAATGAAAGTTTTGGTCATAGGTTCAGGCGGAAGGGAACACGCAATAGTTTGGAAACTTGCGCAATCGCCGCATATAACAAAAATGTGGTGTGCGCCGGGCAATACGGGGATAGGAAAAGAACTGGTTAAAGGTTCACCGGTAGAGTGTGTAAATATCGGCGCTGAAGACCTTGAAAAGTTACTTCAATTTGCCAGAGAACAAAAACCAGACCTAACCGTAGTTGGACCGGATAATCCATTGGCAATGGGGATTGTGGATTTATTCCAGCAACACAATCTCCTCATCTGGGGACCGAACAAAAAGGCGGCGCAGTTTGAATCTTCAAAGGCGTTTTCGCAGCAATTTATGGAAAAATACGGCATACCTTCACCAAAAGGCGCTGTGTTCACGGACTTTCAATTAGCATCAAGATATGCAGCCTCGTTTGGTGGACGTTGTGCAATAAAGGCAGACGGGCTTGCGCTCGGGAAAGGCGTTATTGTCTCCAAAGATATGGAAGTTGCAGATAAGGCAATTGAAGATATGCTTGTTAAACGGGCGTTTGGAAAGGCTGGTGAAAAGATTGTTGTTCAAGAACTACTGAATGGGATTGAAATTTCACTCCACGCACTTTGCGATGGCAAAACAGCCCTGTTATTTCCGACTTCTCAAGACCATAAACCGGCTTATGATAATGATAAAGGACCAAACACCGGCGGTATGGGAACCTATTGTCCTACGCCATTTTTAGATAAAGCAGGTTTGCTTGAGGCAAAAAGAACCATAATTGACAGATGGCTTCGCGGTTGTAATGAAGAACGTATTGATTATCGCGGGATCATTTATCCCGGTGTTATGCTTACAAAAGACGGGATAAAAGTGCTTGAATTTAATGCTCGGTTTGGAGACCCGGAGACGCAGGTATATCTTTATCTATTAGAAAATGATTTACTGGAACTTTTGATGGCTTGTCTTGATGGGACTTTGAATAAACACCAACTAAAATGGAAAAGCGGCGCCGCCGTCTGCGTTATTATGGCTTCTGGTGGTTATCCGGGTTCATACCAAAAGGGGAAAGTTATTTCCGGTATCACAGAGGCAGAAATGGATATCAATGTAAAAGTATTTAATGCTGGAACCGCTCTTAATGGAGACAAATTTATAACTAATGGCGGACGCGTGTTAGGTGTTACCGCTTATGCCGAAACGCTACAAAAGGCTTGCGATGCTGCTTACGCTGCTGTGGATAAAATTAAGTTTGAAGGTGCTCATTTCAGACGCGACATTGCCGCAAAGGCATTAAAAATATTATAAACATAAATAGGATTTAGAGGTTTAAAAATCTTTTAAATCTTTTGCTTTTTATGGTTTAATTATTTGGGCGACAGACTAAATAGAAATTTTTTGAATTTATGAATGATATAACTATGGACAGGACTAAATTAATCTTGTGTGTCTTTTTAACGTTTTTAACCTTATCGCTTTTGGGACAAGGCGATAATGAAACCATAAAATTCAAGGAACTTTATGACATCATAAAAACCCGAGTGCCAGAAATATCTGAATCTCAAATTGAAGCCGCAGCAGTTGAGGGAATTTTAAACAAGTTCTCAAACTATGTGCATATTGTTTCCGAAGATTCCGCACAACAAACAAATCAAACCACAATAAAAACGCTACTATTTGAAGAAAACATTGCTTATTTTAAGTTCACAAATATAAATCAAGAATTAAGCGAAAAGTTTTCAATCCTTTTAAGCGAGATTGAAAAAACAAATAAGTTAAAAGGAATTATCTTGGATTTAAGATTTTGTGGCGGCAAAGACTATGCGGCGGCGGCAAAATTAGCCGATTTGTTTTATACTGAAGAAAAGCCATTATTCATAGCAGGCAATACTAAATATAGTTCTACAAAAAAGACTAACGCTATTGAAGTGCCAACAATTATTCTGGTAAATTCCGAAACTTCGGCTGGCGCCGAGGCATTTGCTGGCGCTTTAAAAGATTGCAAAAATATTCTAATAATCGGCAATAACACTAAGGGAAAAGCGTTTTCGTATTCCGATATTAAATTATCGAATGGCAAAATTTTAAGAGTGGCTTCGTCAAGAATAAAGATTTCAAATGGCGAACTGTTCCCAACCAATGGTTTAAAGCCTGAAATTACAGTTGATGTTTCGCTGGAAGAGGAACGACAATTTATTGATGATCCTTATAAACTTCCAAAAAGATTGGCAGCCGAAGGCGAATCTACTTCTCGTCTCACTCGCCCACGATTAAATGAAGATGAACTGGTTAAAATGAAAAAAGAAGGGATTGATTATACAAGCCCTACGACTGAGCGCGAAAAGGTTTCAAAACCGGAGCCCAAAATCGTTTATGATCCTGTCCTTTCAAGGGCAATCGATATATTAAAAGTCCTTACTATTATTGGCTTTGAAAGGATTCAAAAATAAAGCTGTAAATTAATTATACCCGAGACAGCGCCCAACATTCCAAACAAGAAAAGAAAGCGTCCAGGCAAGAATTCCAAGATAGATCCATTGGAATGTCGTCCATTTCCAAGATCTTGTTTCTCGCCCTACAACAACAATCGTTGCGGCGCATTGCAAGGCGCAAATATAAAATACAATCAGCGATAAACCGGTGAGCGGAGTAAATAATTTTGTGCCGTCGCTTCGTTTTTGTTCTTTGAACGCATTTGCAAGAGTTGACAGCGACCCTTCTTGCGCATCTGATTCTACCGAATAAATAACAGCCATTGTGCTGACAAATGTCTCGCGTGAAGCGAAACTCGCTAAAATTCCAATACCAATCTTCCAATCAAAACCAAGAGGCTTTATTATCGGTTCGATAGTTCTTCCCAACCTACCAGCAAAGCTATTGCTTAACCATTCGCTCATCTCCTCTTTATCTATTGATTTAAGTTCTGATAATAATTTAGTCTCCGCAGTTTCTACCCCGTTTGTGAATTTTGTATTTTGTTTTAACTGTTCAATAAAATCATTTATTTTGTCAGCGGTTAATGACACACCGAGTGTAGAATTAATTATTTCAACACGGCTCTCATTAAATCTGGTTTCAACATTTGCTTTAGGATAGCTCATTAAAAACCACAGAATAATATTTACCCCAAGTATTATTGTCCCTGCCTGGCGCATAAATATCACAAACCTATCCCATAAATGCCTGAAAATTGTCCACAAAGTAGGTCTCTTATATGGGGGCAATTCCATTAATAACATCGGTATTTCGCCTTTTAATATTGTCTTTTTGAATATCAATGCCATTACGAGCGCCAAAATAATCCCGAATAGATACGCACCCATTAAAGTAAGCCCTTGCAATTTAAAAAATCCAAACACCTTTATATCCGGAATACAAGCGCTTATTAATACGGCGTAGACTGGCAACCGCGCAGAGCAACTCATAAGCGGGGCGATTAAGATTGTAACAAGTCTATCTTTATTACTTTCAATTGTCCTTGTTGCCATTATGCCCGGAACTGCACAAGCAAACGAACTCAAGAGCGGGATAAAACTTTTCCCGTGCAATCCAACTTTGCTCATCAGCCTATCCAT
Organism: Verrucomicrobiota bacterium; assembly: GCA_029572555.1. GTDB lineage: Bacteria > Verrucomicrobiota > Verrucomicrobiia > Limisphaerales > JAKPVM01 > JAKPVM01. Next base: position 7,472 of record JAKPVM010000129.1, read on the forward strand.
TATAAACGCCGCTCTTGACATATAACCCGTGTCTTCAAGCAAACTTAAAAATAAAAACAAAAGCAAAATCTGCGGCAAAAATACAATTACAGCGCCAACGCCAGCAATCACACCATCGGTAATTAGACTCGTCAGAGCGCCCGGAGGCATATTTTCAACAACATAACTGTTCACGCTGCCAATACCCGACGCTATTAAATCCATAGGTAATTTTGCTAAACGAAAAATGCTCTGAAACATCAAAAGCATTATTAAGAAAAATATTATTAAACCAAAAATTCTGTGCGTTAAAACTCGGTCAAGTTTATCGCTGAAAGTCTCCTGAACATTCAAAATCTGCGTCACACAATCGGTGTTAATATCTGAAATAAATTCATATCTGGCTCCAATTATATCAGTCTTCCAATCGCCACCTGCGGATTCAATCCTTTTACGAGCCTCGTGAACAGCATCATAAATCGCTTCGGGATAATTTTTTCCCCTTTCACCAAGAGCTTTTTCATCTGAAATGGTCAAAATCGCCTCAGAATAAGGATTGACCTGCGCATTGCCGCATTCTCTCAATAGTTTCGCAATGTTTTCTATTTCAGGCTTATAATAATCTGGCAAATTCAAAAATAATGGAATCACTCCGATAAGCTTTGCAGGTCTTGAAACCTGTTCAATGACTGCCTGTCGCAATGCAGTAATACCTTCTTTTTTGCTGGCAACCATCGGGATTACAGGGACATTTAGATGGCGGGAGAGTTTTTCAATATTAACAATCTCACCATTTTCAGCTGCAACATCCATCATATTTAATCCGATAATGACAGGGTAGCCTAATTCAATGACCTCCGTTGCGTAATAAAGATTTCGTTGGAGATTTGCAGCATCTACAATTACAACAACAGCCGACAAACGCGGAATATCTTTGATACGGTTAAATAACACATCGCGAGCAACTTGTTCATCCAAAGACTTTGGAGAAAAGCTGTAGGTGCCGGGCAGGTCTAATATTATAATTTGCTTATCAGGTGGCGTCCCTTTTAATTTGCCTTCTTTACGTTCCACTGTAACACCGGGATAGTTTCCAACCTTTGCGTGCAAACCTGTCAACGCATTGAACACTGTTGTCTTTCCGCAATTTGGATTGCCGGTTAAAGCGACATAAAAAATATTTGTCAAAGCCTTTCCCTCTTCCATACAGCGGTAAATAAATAATTTTGATTTGGCAGAAAAACTAACCCTTATTTTCTACTATTGGGGGGACAACAAAAATCCGTTCTGCCTCACTGCGGGGAATCATTAAACGATAGCCGCGAACTTTGATTTCAACCGGATCTCCAAGGGGAGCGTATCGGACAACCTCAATTGTTGTCCCCACAAGCAACCCTAACTCAAACAACCTTTCACGAGACTCAGAAGAGAGGTCAATAGCGGCTATCATGCATTTAGTCCCATTTGCCATTTGCATTAGTGATTGTCCGGTTGCTGTCATTTAAATCACCCGAAATTTAAAATTAGTTTAAGGCTTTGCAACGGTATTTGAATTGTCCCCGTTTCCATTGATTACAGGCTCAACAATAATAGAGTCTGCAATCTCCTGACTTATCCCAAGTCTCATATTGCAAAGCTGGCAAATTAAATTTGCTTCTTTAAGCAATAATCGGATCTGTTGGTCTTCGCACAATCCCATTTCTCTCAAACGTTGGCACATCTCAGGACAAGCGCGAAGCTGTTTTATCTTTACAATGGTGCCCTCTTGAACGTCGCTTAGTGGACAAGCCTGACGCTCGTTCCCTGAGCATTCACAATTACCATTTCCAAATCTATATCTATGCCTATTCCGATGTCTAATCACCTTGACTTAATTTACCAAATTAATCCATTATTGCAAACATTGAATATTTTATATCTGTTTTGAATTTGACTAAAATCAGAATGTTAACATTTTACAATAGCTATAAAATAATTAAACGACCTTGCATTATGCTGAAGAAAACATCTCAGCATTTTATTTTATATGGAAAGCTTTGAAGTCCATAGGCCAAGAAACGTAGACTGGAAACGCGCCGCCGGCTTGCTATACGGAGACTGGGGCACAAGCAAAGCCTACGTTACTGGCTTCGCCTTCAGCGCAAGCGCCTTTGCATTAGGTTATCAATCATATCCAATAATCCTCACAGTCCTATTTATTACTGCATTAGTGGCATATAATTACACAATCGTTTGTAGACATTTTCCAGATGGGGGTGGCGTTTATTCTGCTGCAAGAAATCAGAGCCGAACGTTGGCTGTTATTGGCGCATTGCTGCTGGTCGCAAATTTTACAGTCACAGCCGCTATGAGTTGCTGGACTGCTATGATTTATTTTGGAATTCCAAGAGAATATGTCCCTATTGCAACAATGGGGTTTATCCTTTTTATTGGGTTCGTTAACTATTTTGGCCCTAAACACACCGGAAGCATTGCTGTATCTCTGGCAGCCCCAATGATAGTAGTTGTTATTTTTATTATCTTATTGAGCCTACCGCATTTAACCACCAAAAACCTTGAACCATTAAAGCCCGACTTTTCCACGAACTGGATTGCATTAACCAGCCTTATCCTTGCATTGAGCGGTGTTGAGGCAATTGCAAATATGACAGGCGTTATGAAACTCGACCCGGGGTCAACTATGGAAAACCCCTGTGTTTCAAAAACCTCCACGAAAGCGATATTTATTATTGCTATTGAATGCGTAGTAGGTACCGCATTACTTGCGCTTGCAATGTTTTCACTCCCACGCGAATTGGAACCTCTGCTACGGCAACGATGGGAAGATATGCTCAGCGTCCTTGCCGAACAATATGGCACAATGACAATAGCGCCGTGGTTCGGTAAATTATTTTCTACTATTACAGGAATCATCGTTGGACTACTCCTTGTAAGCGCAGTCAATACCGCCATCGGCGCCCTTATAGCGTTGTTTTATATGTTAGCCCGTGATGGCGAAATGCCCCACAGTTTTAGTAAATTAAACAACTACGGTGTGCCAGTTTTTCCGTTAATAATCGCAACTGTAATGCCATTTATTGTCGCGTCAATCTCATCAAACCTTGAATCTCTAATGGGATTATACGCTATTGGTGTAGTTGGAGCTATAGCCGTCAACTTAGGTTCTTGCACATTTAATTTTAAAATTAGCATAAAGTGGTACGAACGAATTGTAATGGGGATAACCTTCATTGTTTTGTTTGCTATGGAATTAACAATTGCAAAAACCCGCCAGGACGCCTTGTTTTTTGCCGTATGTATTGTTGGTCTCGGTCTTGGTGCAAGAAGTTGGGTTCAACGACTTGCCGGTTATAGAACGCTTGTAGTAAAAGAACATATCGCAGCGCAAATTGCGCCAGAATCAGTCCCGAATTTCAAAATAAACATCGATACTTCCAAATCAATTCTTGTAGCTGCTCGCGGACTCACACCCGTTTTAAGCTTTGCGCTTGAAGAAGCCCGTTTAAGAAATGCCACATTATACGTTTTATTCGTAAAAGAAATCTCAATCCCCATACTCGGCACGCCAAGTACCCCAATTTCAATCCGATGGCAAGATGACCCGGAAGCCTCAAAAATTATGACTACTATGCTTGCTCTGGGTGAAAAATATAACGTAAATGTATTCCCTATCTACACAATCAGCGACAACGCAGCCACAACTATTCTTGATATCACAGCTACACTTGGCGTGGATATGTTAATACTCGGGGCTTCACAACGGCAGGCAATGGTCAAAATCTTGCGAGGAAATTTAATTGACCAGGTTGCAAACAGCCTCCCTGAAAGTATACAACTAATAATTCACGGCTAATTAGAAATTTCAATTGCTGGTTCGGGCAAAATCCTCTTAATTTCATCTATCCGATAACCAAATCCCGAACCTCTTATTGACGAAAGTTCAATGATTCCGTTTTTTCTTTTATAAATGCCGGGATGAACTTCATCTTCATATCTTGATGCCTCGGGATAAAACTGCATTGAATTGGTTTCCACTCCCATAATCGTATCTAAATGAGCCGCAAGCAGAACGTGTGGAATTTGCGCCAGCATTGGATTTGTTAAATCTTGAACCATTAAAGTCATACCGTGAGCCTTCGCCCAGCAAGCTGAAAGTATTGCGCCGGTTTGTGTTTTGCAGGTCTTTAATGCAACCCCATTCCACCCAAGCGAACGACCAAGCATTATAATCCGCCAGTCGTGGGCGCTTTCATCAAGAAAAATCGGTTTCCTCGCCGCTACGCTTCTGACATCAATTCGGTTCTTTTCCAAATCATAAGGAAATGGCTGCTCAACATAAAGTATCATCTCGTAAATCTTTGGATGTTCAACACGCAATTTATCCAATATCCAAATCACATAATCAACACTCAAAACCGTGCAATTAAAATCAGTGCTCAACCATTCCACATTATATTTAATTGCAATTTCTCCAACTTTAACAATCCGTTCAAAATCCCACTCTTCATCATTACCCCTTAATTTAATCTTCAAACATTTTAATCCATCTCGGAGAATCCAATCGGAAAGTAAAACAGGATAACCATCTTGCGGTTCGTCCCCTGTCAGGTCATTCCTATCAATCGGGTCAAGCCCACCAACAAGGTGCCAGGCTCGCAGTACATTGCGGCGGGGAATTAAATACTGTTCAGGATATTTTGACTGAAAAGAGACGGATGAATCTGGCGCAGGTGTCAAAAAATAAGCAAGGTCGCGACTTAAAAATTCAGCCGTATATGTATCATAAATCGGTAGCCCGAAAAGATTTCCATAAGCATCATAAACAGCAATATCAAATGGCGAACAACATAACAATCCTGCAAGAAGCGGCATTTTTTGGAGGCGGTTTTGATTAAACTCCTCAAGTAATTTCGGAAAACAATGTTCTCTAAAATCATAACCAATCTCAAGCGGATGACCTTTGACGGTGGAATTTACAATTGCCCGAGCCACAATTTTGCAAAATTCAATTAAACAATTCTTCCTCTCTTCAAACGGAATATTGGAGGGCCAAACCCATTGAACACTGATTGGTGTTTCACCCCAGCCGGTAGCAATTTTACCATTTGAGTCAGAGACCTGAACTTTTGCACGGGCACAAATTACCGATGTCAACGTTTCCGTGCCAAACTTCAATGGAATACGGGTCTTAACAGGTAAAAGATAAAGCGTCGTTCCAGTAACATAAACATCACTTGGCTTTGCCATATAACCATTATGAATTCTATAACCTACAAACTCAAGCCACTAATTTTAATCTGGCAACAAAGAGACAATATGTTTGCTAATGGCAAGTGAGACAGTCCCGAGTTCTGACGATTGGTGCGTTAAAATTAATTTTCTTGGAATATAACTGATTGTAATTAAATAGGTTATGAATTTGTATTTCTTAATTTATGAGGCTCGTCAAAAGACGGGAAAATTAAAGGAATATAGATAGAAAGTGAAATAAAAAAAAGCCAATCAGGTTATGATTGGCTTTTTTAATTTTGGCGGCAACCTACTCTCGCAGAAGCTATACAACTACTACCATCGGCAATGCTGTGTTTGACGGCCGTGTTCGGGATGGGAACGGGTCGGACCACAGCTTTATGGCCACCAAAAAAATCTGTTAGCATTTTGCAAAGAACAACGCCGATTAATCGGCTACCGGGATTATCAGTGTTCCCTGACAACTGCATAAGCAAGGTATAAGTTTAGTTACATTCGTGGGTGAAATCCGCTTAAATTAATAATTTAAGCAATCAAGCCTTCGACCTATTAGTATCAGTCCGCTAAAGGTATTACTACCCTTACACGCCTGACCTATCAACCAGGTAGTCTGCCTGGGGTCTTAATCTGCCGAAGCAGATGAGAAACCTAATCTCGGGGAGAGCTTGGCACTTAGATGCTTTCAGCGCTTATCTCTTCCGCACATGGCTACGCAGCGCTGCTCCTGACGGAACAACTGCCACACCAGAAATGCGTCTTTCTCGGTCCTCTCGTACTAGAGAAAGAACCCCTCAAGTTTCTTGCGCCCACAGTGGATAAGGACCGAACTGTCTCACGACGTTCTGAACCCAGCTCGCGTACCGCTTTAACCGGCGAACAGACGGACCCTTGGGACCTTCTCCAGCCCCA
>JAKPVM010000131.1 GCA_029572555.1 Verrucomicrobiota bacterium
TTTAGATAAAATAGGCGGCCCATAAACTTGCTTTTGAAATTTAAATTTGTTATAATATGATTACAATTTTATGACTAATGGATTCCTAAACTCACGTTATAATCGTCAGGAACAAATGCCAGAATGGGGCGTTGAACGTCAAAAAAGATTAGCAAAAGCGAGGGTTGCGGTTATTGGAGCTGGAGGAGTAAAATCCACCCTACTAATGTCGCTAGTGGCTGGTGGCATAGGCAATATTAGGATAATAGAGTTTGATAAAGTTGAATTATCCAATCTAAACAGACAATTATTATTTCGGACTAGTGATATCAATAAGTCAAAGGGTAAGCAGGCAATAAAAACTCTTTCAGACTTAAATCCCGAGATAAATTTGGAGCTAATTGAAGATAGGGTAGATATTAATAATATTGAAGAGCATCTAAGAGATTTTGATTTCATAGTTGAGGGCGGAGAATCTCCGGCTGGGCGTAATTTAGTAAATGAATATTGTTTGAAAGCTAATAAACCTTTTGTTCATGCATCTGCTCAGTATTCTTATGGTTATGTTTTCAGTGTTATTCCAGAATTAAAGACCGCTTGTTTTGCTTGTTATTTTCCTAATGATCACACTCGGGCAGTGCATACTGGTCCGGTTCCGGTCAATGTTTTGGCCACATCGATAGCTGGTAGTTTGGGTGCAGTCGAGGTTTTCAAATGGTTTTTGGGTTATCAGGGAAATATGGTAGTTAATAAGAGGCTTTGTTTTAGCTCTTTATTATTGAGTGAGGAATTTAAATATTTAAAGCAAAAAAGAATCAGTAATTGCCCGGTTTGCTCTGGCTATTACAAAAAAACTGCTAAATTAAATATTTAACAGTCCTTAAGTCTCGCATGGATTAGGTTCTTTTCTCAAATTACCCGTCGCAGGCAGCGAATCCAGAAATAGAAACGTCGGTTATTGTTAATTTTTTCTCTATGGCCTTTAATTCCGGGTATAGTTCCAAAACTTCTTTAGATGATTTGGCATTTACATAGGACAATCCAATTAAGCCTTCAGCCAAACCGCGCAGTGATATTTTTTTCATAGACTTTATTTTTTAGACTTTATTTATTTTGGAGCTTATTAACTATAAAATATTATTTTAAATAATGCAAATTACTTATGTTTAGAACGCATACTTGTGGCCAATTGACCAAGGCAGATGTAGGATCGACGGTCACTCTATCTGGCTGGGTTAATAGTAGGAGGGATCATGGAGGATTGATTTTTATAGATTTGCGTGACCATTATGGCATGACTCAGGTAGTTTTTGACGGCAAGGTTTCAGCCGATGCTTTTATGATTGCCGAAAAATTGCGTGACGAGTGGGTAGTTAAGATCACTGGAAAAGTTAATGCTCGTCCGGAATCAGCAACCAATAAGGTTCTGTCTACCGGCGAAATTGAAATTAGCGTAGAAAGCGCTGAGATTTTGAATTCAGCTCAAACTCCACCATTCAGTTTGGCTTGGGACCCTACCAAGGATGATAAGTTGGATGGAATTAGTGAGGATTTACGTTTAAAATACAGATTTTTGGATTTACGCCGCAAGCGCATGCAAGATAACTTGGTTTTTCGCGGTAAAGTAATCAAGTTTTTGCGCGATTGGATGCATCAAGCCGGTTTTAATGAAATTGAAACCCCAATTTTAACTGTTTCATCTCCAGAAGGTGCTCGTGATTTTTTGGTGCCGTCCCGTCTGCATCCTGGTAAATTTTACGCTTTGCCTCAAGCACCCCAACAATACAAGCAATTGTTAATGGTTGGTGGCATGGATAGATATTTTCAAGTCGCTCCATGTATGCGCGATGAAGATGCTCGTGCCGATCGTAGCCCAGGTGAGTTCTATCAGCTTGATGTAGAGACTAGCTTTTTAACTCAAGATGAATTTTTTGCTTTGATGGAGCCAATGTTTGAGGCGGCAACCAAAGAATTTACTGATCGCCAAATAATGCAAATGCCATTTCCGCGCATTCCTTTTCGTGAGTCAATGTTGAAATACGGTTGTGATAAGCCCGACTTGCGTTTTGGTATGGAAATCCAAGATGTGACCGAAATGTTTGATGGCTGCGGCTTCACTGCTTTCGCTGATGTGGTTAAAAATGGCGGTAGAGTTAGGGCGGTTATGGCACCAAAAGGAGCAACTTTAACTAAGTCAGATATTGAAAAGATTAATGATGAAGCCAAAAAACAAGGTGCTAAAGGCGTGGCTTCAATCTTGATTGAGGAATCCGGTGAATATAACTCAATGATTGTTAAGTTTTTGGGAGAAGATTTAGTTAAACGGCTGGCCGAGAAATTGGGAGCAGGTAAGGGCGATGCTATGTTTTTCTGCGCCGACAAGGAAAAGACGGCTGCTAGAGTCATGGGTCAGGTTCGTTTGGCTTTGGGCAATAAGCTGGATTTGATCGATAGAACCAAGATGGCTTATTGCTGGATCGTTGACTTTCCTATGTTCGAATATAACGAGGAATTGAAAAAAATAGATTTTGGACACAACCCGTTCTCTATGCCTCAAGGTGGCATGGATGCCTTACTAAATAAGGATCCCTTAGACATTCTGGCCTATCAATATGACATTGTTTTAAACGGCATAGAATTATCATCGGGGGCTGTCCGTAATAATGTGCCAGAGATTATGTATAAGGCATTTGAAATTGCTGGTTATGGGCCAGAGACGGTCGATGTCAAATTCGGCCATATGATTGCTGCTTTCAAATTCGGCGCTCCGCCTCACTGTGGTTTTGCTCCCGGTATTGAGCGTTATGTAATGTTGCTTAGAGATGAGCCTAGTATTCGTGAGATTACCGCCTTTCCTAAGAACGGCCGTGCCGAAGAACCGATGGTTGGATCTCCGTCAGAGGTTTCACAAACACAATTGGACGAGCTTTGCTTAAAAATTAATTCGCCTGTTGATAAAGAATAGTTTTAGTTGATGATAGCGGCCGGAAGATTCTTGCGGCCGCGAATGATAAACTAAAAATATGGAAGGGATAAAAAAGAATTGGATTATTTTTTCAGTTCTAAGCGTTGTGGTAGTGATCACGATTATCTTTTTAATTAGTGCGCGCGGCAGTGAAGACGATTGGATTTGTAAAGAGGGATTATGGACAAAGCACGGCAACCCTAGCTCAGCGATGCCTAACACCCCTTGTCCGGGAGCCATCGCCTGTACTTTGGATGCTAGAATTTGTCCAGACGGGTCTGCTGTTGGCCGACAAGGCCCTAACTGCGAATTTGCCCCGTGTCCGGGTGATGAAGCCACTTCAACGGAACCGGTTGGGTTAGCTAATCCTGCTTCTGCCAATTGTAAGGATAAGGGTGGTAATTTAGTGATGTGGGAGGGTCCGATCGGGCAGTATGGGCTGTGTTTTTTTGACGACAATCGCGCTTGTGAAGAATGGGCGATGCTAAGAGGTGACTGTCCCGTTGGCGGAGTAAAAACCACGGGTTACGACACAGAAGCCCAGAGATATTGCGCCTGGTCCGGAGGCTCGACCTCGGCTGTACCCAATGCCATCTGCAAATTTAAAGATGGTTCTCAGTGCAATGTAGAGGAGTTTTATAATGGCAAGTGCCAAAAAGGTGAAAAAATCTAAAAAGATATTATGAAAAAATTAACATTGGCAGACGTTAAGTCAAATCCTTATGTGGATAATTTCATCCGTCAGACGGAAAAATATTTGATAGCTTTAGGGTATACAGATCACGGGTTTAGACATGTAGGAATTGTCTCGCAACGTTGCATGGACTTGGCTAAACAACTAGGCCTGAGCCAGCACGACCAGGAATTGGCGGGAATCGTCGGCTATTGCCACGACATGGCCAATTTTTTAGGTCGTACCCAGCACCATTATTGGGCGGCCATGCTATTTTCGCAAATATTTATTCCGGAATATGAGCCGGAAGATGTTTCTCGCGTCTGTCAGGCCATTGTCAGTCACGATAAGGATGACCTTAGGATCGTTGATAAGCTTTCGGCTGTATTGATTTTGGCGGATAAATCCGATGTGCACCGCAG
>JAKPVM010000340.1 GCA_029572555.1 Verrucomicrobiota bacterium
CATTTTAAAACTCCGAAGGAGTGGCAGGATTATAGCATAGACATTAACACAGAGGAAAACCCCGTTAGGGGTGTCAGAGCGATAATTTAAATAATGGCTCTGTCACCGCTTTCAGCGGTTTATGAGGTTTTTGTATTCCGTTTGCTATAATAATGCCACCCGCTTTTGCGGGTTTTGAAATGGGTTTATATTATTGTGTCAATTCAACAAATATCCACCCATATATCCAATTGTAATTTGTTTGCTAATGATTGAGGCAAAAAGGGATAAATATTTCTAAAAGTGATTTTTAAAACTGCATTAAAAAACCACTGAAAAATCAAGGGTCTGGATTTGATTTTTACCAGTTATGCGATGATAGTGGAATAAATTAATATTTTGGCTTGTTATTAGCAAAATAAATTAATAATATTACCTTATGGCTCCTGAAGAACCAAAGGTGCGTAGAGCAGTGGTGGATGACCTCCCCCAACTAATTCAACTTTGGAAAAGCGAAAATCTAAAATGGGAAAACTTAGAAAAACGATTTACCGAATTTCAGGTAGTTGTAGATTCACAAAACACAATTCTCGGTGCAATAGGCTTGCATATAGTCGGACACGAGGCATTAATGCATAGCGAAGTTATCCTTCATTTTGATATGGCAGACACAATCCGAGATTTGATTTGGAAACGACTTGAGATAATCGCACATAATCACGGTCTGGTAAGAATCTGGACACTGAATCCTTCTCCGTATTGGCATCATAACGGCTTTAATCTTGCAACTCCTGACCAAAAGCAAAAATTTCCCAGCGCCTTCGGCGACCCTAACCAATCCTGGTATATGATACAACTGCGTCCTGAAACCCCCGCAAAAGTTGTTGCCCCTGAAAAGGAATTTGAAGTTTTCATAGCCCATGAACGCGAGAACACAGAAAGAATAAATGCGCTCGGGAAAACAATGCGCATAATCGCTACTATTCTCGCAGCAATTTTGTTAATCGGTGTTGTTATTGGGGCAATCTATATAGTCACAAAGTTGCCTTCACTTAAATAAGACAAACGTTAATCGTCTTATTACTATAAAAGCGAAATGAATTAAACTTCCTCTTGAGCATCAACCATTGCGACATTTGATAAAACATAATAGTGGCTTAACTCTTCTTTGATGTATTAGCAAAAAACGGCTGAAGTTCTTGCCTCGCCTTTTTACTTCCACACTTCGGGCAAACAATTTTACACTTTTTTTCGCTATGCTCGCTAATACGCATAACGAGTGTAAATTTTTTCCCGCACTTTTCACATCGGTATTCGTAAGTTGGCATAGGATTACTTGTTTTTTAAGTTTTTAATTACTAATAAATACTTTTCCCAACAATTAAATAAACACATAATCAACTAAAAAATCAATATCTTTCATAAATTTTTTTGAATCTTATATAAAAAATGGATATTATGCATATCAACTATGATAAGAGTTGGCATTGGATACGATGTGCATAGGTTAAAAACCGGGAGAAAATTAATCCTTGGCGGCGTTGATATTCCCTTTGAAAAAGGACTTGATGGACACTCAGACGCAGATGTTTTAATGCACGCAATTTGCGATGCTGTGTTAGGCTCAATCGCTTTAAGCGATATAGGCAGACTGTTTCCCAATACCGACCCTCAATGGACAAATGCGTCGAGCAAGATCTTTCTACAAGAAGCAGCACGAAGAGTAAGTGAATCCGGAGGGGGCATCATAAATATTGATTCAACAATAATTGCCGAGGCGCCTAAAATTAGCCCGTATGTTGAATCTATGAAATCTAACATTGCCACAGCTCTTGGAATTTCGCCGCAACAGGTCGGCATCAAAGCAACAACTAATGAAGGTATCGGTTTTGCAGGTAGAAAAGAAGGTATCGCTGCATTTGCCATCGCTGCAATTGAAATAAAAAGCCAGAAGTAAGACCTTATTCCTACTTCTGGCTTGAATATCTGACTTAAATATCTGGCAACCTTATTTAACCAATCTAAAGAACATCTTTCCTTCTTCTATTGGCACAGTTACCGGGCTTTGGTCACCATTAGGCGCTAGTTGCCAATTTGAGGTGTTCAAGTCGGAATTCTGTTGAAGAGAGAACCCCGGCGCGCTCCAGGTAAATATTATATTTTTTCCTTGCACAGTGAAGTCTAATCTCGGTTCATAATACACAATCTCATAGCTTGGCAATAGGGCAATTATTGCAGTACCAAACAACACATCCGAACTGCCTGAAGCACCTTGATGCACTTCCACAGCAATCAAGTTGTGTCCGCTAACAAGATTTGTAATTTCTATGAAAGGAGACATCGTATAATCGCTCACTTCTATTGAACTTGAAGCAAGCGTATTATAACTCACATCTCCTTCGGGCATATTGTGCCGATATACTTCAACTCCATTGATATAGAATACTGCTCCGTCATCAATGGCATGCATAAATGCAAGTTTAACACCGTTTGTCCTATACGGGAATACAAACCATTTACGGAAGTAAAAGTTAGTTATAAACACTCCGGAACTATTGGTCAAAGTAAATGGCGTGTTAATCAGATTATTAGAAACAAAGGTGTTAGATTCAAGTCCGAACAATGCCGTTCCTATCTGCCATCCTGAATCCGGGAAGTCGACCATAAACCAGTTAGAACCTAAATCGGTACCTGTATTTTCATACTTCCAATCTGTCCAGACAGGAACTATGAACTCGGTTGCAAATACATTCTGAGTGTAATCGAATAAAGTGTTACCAGCTTCTGACACATCTGAGACATTATTTATATTAATTGAATATATAACACCCGGCTGCATAGCCGTTGTGGTAATAATTACATTTGTTCCATTCGTAAGAACCGCACTTAATATCTCCAAAGCAGCTCCGCCTCCAATAGGACTGATAACATAACTATTAGGATCTTGAGAAGAGAATGGGTCAACCAATTCAGAAAATGTGATTATTATTGTCGTCAAATTTGTGCTCGCAATGACAGAAATTACGGATGGTGCAGTAGTATCAGCAGTTACTGTAACCAGCGCACTACTTTCTACAACACTAACCGCATTGCTTACGACAACTTTATAAACTCCAGAATCGCCTGGTTTTGCGATTGCTATCGCATAACTTGATAAGGTAGCCCCTTCAATTGGGATATCATTTTTATACCATTGATAATTAGGTGATGCGCCTTTTACATCAACCGAGAGCACCAATGATTCGCCTTCATTAATCACCCTGTCAGATAATGGCGTTACGATTTCTACAGGGGTCAATGCCGGTAAGATTCCTATTATCTCCATTCCCATAACAACATCTGAACTTGTTGCAGAAACATCATGAACTTCAACTGCAACTAAATTAGAACCAGAAACAAGACCGGGTAAAACTACTGTAAATGGTCCTTCATAAGCGGCATCACCTATGGTGCGGTTAGCGTAGGTTGAAGACGTTACCGTCCCTGATGGCATACCAAGCCTGTAAATCTCTCTGCCGTTTAAATAAAATATTGCTCCATCATCAATTATTGCCCTTATCGCAATCGCAGAATGTTCCGCATCACTTCCAGTAAATTCAAACCATGTCCTGAAATAGTAAGTTGCAACTCTTGCTGTCCCCAAATAATTTGATCTGTTCATAAACGTCCTCATCGGTTGAGGAAATGTTGGGATAGTGTCGGTCTTTGATACAAACAGGGCAGCGCCGTTTGACCAGCCGCTGTCGTCAAAATCAATCTGATACCAAGCATTACTATAATTATATCCACTACTCTCAAACCGCCACATTGTTGACTCATCAATTGAAAGCATATTAACATAATACATTGCGACTGGAACCGGCGTAGAATCTATTTCATTAACCTGTTCCGACATATCAAAAATGGCCGATGCTGAAATACTATAACGAGTTCCAAATTCAATACTACCGGCTGAAAAGGTTAATGTAACATTTGTCGGACTCGTTTTTACCGCCTCCATCGGGGTAAGCGCTACACCAATTTGTGGAATCAGAGAATAACTCCAATTATCATTCGCATCATCAGACACAGGTTCAGAAAAGATAATATCTATTGTTAGATAATTTGTTGAACCGATGGCAGAAATTATTCTTGGTGCAGTAGTATCAGCAGTTACTGTAACCTGCGCACTACTTTCTACAACACTAACAAGATTGCTTACGACAACTTTATACACACCGCTCTGGCTCGGGTGAGCGATTGAAATCGTATAAATTGACGATGTCGCCCCTTCAATTGGAACATCATCCTTGTACCATTGATAAATTGGAGATACACCTTTTACATTAACTGAGAGTGATAATGGTTCACCTTCATTAATCACCTTGTCGGACAATGGTGTTAAAATTTCTACGGGATTTATTGCTGGTAATATCCCTATTATCTCCATTGCAAACGCTGCATCTGAACTTGTTGCATTAATATCGTGAACTTCAACTGCAACCAAATTTGAACCAGAAACAAGACCGGGTAAAAGTATCATAAATGGTCCTTCATAAGCTGGATCACCTATCGTGCGGTTAGCATAGGTTGAAGCTGTTACTGTCCCTGAAGGCATACCAAGCCTGTAAACCTCTTTCCCATTTAAATAAAATACTGCTCCGTCATCAATTATCGGTCTTATTGCGATCGCAGAATGTTCCGGATCATTGCCAGTAAAATTGAACCAGGTCCTAAAATAATAAGTAGCAACTCTTGCTGTTCCCCAAACATTAGACCTGTTCAAATACGTCCGCATCGGTTGAGGTAATGTTGGTATACTACCGCCAACTTTTGACATAAACAAAGCCGCCCCGTTTGACCAGCCGCTGTCGTCAAAATCAATCTTATACCATGCATTGCTATAATCATATCCACTACTCTCAAACCGCCACATTGTCGATTCATCAATTAAAAGTAAATTCCCATAGTAGATGGCAATCGGTACTGGCGTAGCGTCTATCTCATTGAACTGCCGCGATGTATCATAAATCCCTACTCCTGAAATACTGTAATGATTCCCAAATTGAATATCACCGGCGGAAAAACTTAATGTAACATTTGTTAGATTTGTTCTGGTCACGTTTGATGGCATAATGGGGTCACCAACCTCTGGTATCAGTAAATAATTGCCGAAATCATTTGCTTCCTCAGAAACAGGCTCAGAAAAGAGAATATCTACTGTCAAATAATTTGTTGAGGCAACAGCTACGAGTATTCTCGGCGGAATAGTATCAGAAATATAAGTTAAGTTTGCAGCACTTGTCACCTGACTTGTCGAATTGGTAATCAAAACCATATAGCTACCAGCATCGGTTGGTGAAAAGTTTGTAATCGTAAGACTAACGTTTGTAGCGTCAATTATTGGTTGTCCCTCCTTATACCATTGATATTGCGGAAATGTTCCAGAAACTCCTACTGTAAGAACAATAGTCGATGCCTCGAACACCTCCATATCTTGCAACCCATTTGTAACCACAAGCTGTTCAGATGTAACAACCACATCAACAGCTGGTATATTCGTGGAATTTATATGATTCCAGACCCTTACATAATACGAACCGCTGTCAACGGGCAAAGCATGAAGCACCTGATACGTTCTATTTGTCGCGTTAGGGATAGCGACTTCGTCTTTATACCACTGATATTGTGGTAATGAACCAAGTGCAGTCACAGAAAGATTAAGCGTCTGCCCTTCTAATAATGTCTGATTGGTAGGCACAGAAGTTACTTGTATCGGATCATTGACACTAACAATAAGTTCCTCAACACTGAACGCCGAAAACGCATATCCGTAATCAGCACTGGAAGAACCGCCCGGAACATTCCCTTTATATGTCTGAACTGTTATTGCGAATGAACCATCAGCACCGGGATTAATATCGGTAAATACAATCATCGCCCCAGCCGCGCGATTTTCACCTGAACACCACGCTGCCTGATTAGCGTTCATTGTACCGCCGTCGTTGGCGGTTAAGACTCCAAAATTAGGACTTGTTGATGCCTCTGCCCAAGTCGGCTTATGAGAATGTCCAAATGTATCAGCACCATCTATGGAAGCCAAAGTCCAGCGGTTTAAATAACTACCATCACCACGAGCAGCCGTGCCTTTGAATATGTATCTTTTTGCTGGGTCAAGCCCGTTAAATGTATAGGTTATTGTTGATGTGCTTTTTAACTGAATCGCGTCTCGGTTACCACTTCCAAAGTCAACATAAGGGCGGAACCAATCTCCCGCTGGGGTTCCTGCATTTGGCGCGCCCATAGTACCTGCTTGAGATGACCCCCCATTAGTCGTTATGTTGATAAACGCAGGTGTCTGCACACCCTGCGCCAATATTGCATAATTAACAGTATTAGTCAGTGGGCCACTTAACCCGGCATCATTAAGTAGCGGATTATAAAAGTTCGCATACGGTGATGATGCGGTGCCTCTATGATGGTCGTTTATTGCCACCCAGTTAGTGGTGTGCTGCGCATTAACAGCAGCAGTGTAGACCATCGTTGAAATAAATATAGAGATGAAGACTCTCATCAATGTTGGTTTTTCCTTTTTCATAAGCTTTTTTTGGTTTCTAGTATTAATTTAATCTTTTCAAAAAAAAATGCAAGTAAAATAAATAAAAATTTATTATCATCCCATAACTGGTAAAAATCAAATCCAGACCCTTGATTTTTCAGTGGTTTTTTAATGCAGTTTTAAAAATCACTTTTAGAAATATTTATCCCTTTTTGCCTAAATCATTAGCAAACAAATTACAATT
>JAKPVM010000158.1 GCA_029572555.1 Verrucomicrobiota bacterium
CAAACATCACACGCATAACTTATACTTAAAATTTCATTTTACATTAACTGAATTGAGGCTTATAAAATAGTATAAATTAAACTTATGAAAACTGAAATGGAGATGAATCGCAGGAATTTTTTAAAGACAACGACAGTAGGCGCTGTTGGATCAATTGCAATGCCCAGCATAATTAGCGCCGCAGACCAGACGCAAGGCAACATTGTCCTGGCATTTGTCGGTTGCGCACATATTCACACGCCTGGCTTCATTAACCTTTTGAAGTCCAGAAAAGATGTAAAGGTAAAATATGTGTGGGACCACGATACAAAACGGGCGGAACGTAGGGCGAATGAATTAGACTGCGCCGCAGTTAATGATGCTTCAAAAATATGGAGCGACAACGAAGTGGTTGGCGTAGTTATTTGCTCTGAAACTCAACTGCATCCAAAACTCGTCGCAGATGCCGCTAAGTCAAAGAAAAATATGTTTGTTGAAAAGCCGCTTGGTATTACAGGGGCGGAGAGCAAAAAGATGGCGGCAACAATACAAGATGCCGGTCTCTTATTTACCACAGGCTATTTTATGCGAACTGACCCCAAACATATCTTTTTAAGAGAACAGGTTGCGAAAGGGGCTTTTGGAAAAATTACACGTGTGCGCGGTTCAAACTGCCATAGCGGTTCGCTTGGCGGTTGGTTTGATACTGAATGGCGCTGGATGGCTGACCCGGCAATTGCAGGCGTTGGCGGTTTTGGCGACTTAGGCACGCATTCGCTTGATATAATGATGTGGATGTTCGGTGATGTTGAATCTGTTGTTGCGGATATCCGCGTCGTAACAGGCAGATACGCCAATTGCGATGAAACAGGCGAGGCATTGATGAAGTTTAAAAATGGATACATTGGAACACTCGCCGCAGGTTGGGTTGATGTGGATAACCCGGTAACATTATTAATCAGCGGAACAAATGGGCACGCTGTAATCCTGAACAACGAACTTTATTTTAAGTCTGACAAGGTTCAAGGGGCTGATGGCAGAAAACCGTGGCGAGACCTTCCGCCATCTCCGCCATTGCCGCTGCACCAATTTGTTAACGCAATCGCCGGGCAAAAGGATATGCCGCTTGTTAAACCGGATGAAGCAGCTGCTCGTGTAAGCGTTATGGAAGCCGCTTATAAATCCGCAAGAACCAACGGATGGGAAAAGGTGGTTTAATATTATATTTAAAAGTCAAATATATAAAACCCTGCGCTTGATAACGTTTACGGCGCAGGGTTAATTTTTGTTTGATATTATCGTCTGAAATAAAATAATTTAATTTATTGTAAAGTTCAACCTTATATTTTGGATATGAAGATTACGATTATAGGGACTGGTTATGTGGGGTTAGTTACTGGCGCCTGCTTTGCGGAGGTCGGTCATAATGTTATCTGCGTTGATAACGATGCGCAAAAGGTGCGTGTGCTTCAAAGCGGCGGGATACCAAATTATGAACCCGGTCTTGAAGAGATTGTTCAAAAAAATGTAGACGAAGGACGATTGAGATTCACCGAATCAACTCAAGATGGCGTTGAAAATTCAGACGTCATCTTTATTGCAGTTCCAACTCCGCCACAGCAAGACGGCTCGGTAGATTTGAGCTTTATTGAAAAAGTAGCACGGGAAATTGCCACTTATATGAAGAGTTATAAAATCGTTGTTGATAAAAGCACGGTCCCGGTAAAAACAGGCGAAAAGGTTGCTGAAACTTTACGACGGTACACCAAGACAAATGTAGATTGTGATGTCGTTAGCAATCCGGAGTTCTTGCGTGAGGGCTTTGCGGTTGAAGACTTTTTGCGCCCTGAACGGATTGTAATTGGCGTTTTTTCTCAAAGGCCTGTCAAGGCTATGAAAGAAATTTACGCCCCGTTCAATGCGCCAATTATTGTAACGGATATTAATTCTGCGGAACTTATCAAGCACGCCGCAAATTCGTTCCTTGCAATGAAAATTTCATACATTAATGCTATCTCGGTTATTTGTGAATCTACTGGCGCTGATGTTATTGAAGTCGCAAATGGAATCGGGATGGATAGTCGGATTGGCAGGAGATTCCTTGATGCCGGGATTGGTTTTGGCGGCAGTTGTTTCCCAAAAGACCTTAGCGCATTTATCAAAATCTCGGAAGAAATTGGCTATGACTTCCGATTGCTGAAAGAAGTCCGGCGAATTAACGCCGAACAAATGGATAGATTTATAAAGAAAATCACAGATACAATATGGGTGCTAAAGGATAAAACGATTGGCGTTCTCGGGCTTGCATTCAAACAAAATACCGATGACGTCCGTATGTCGCCTGCGATTGAACTTTGCAAAAGACTTCAAAAAACAGGCACAAAACTACGAGTACACGATCCAAAAGCAATGGAAAAGGCTCGCGCAGTCTTAACCAATGTAACTTATGTTGAAGATATGAACAATGTTGCTGAAGGCTGCGACGCCCTTGTAATTGCTACTGAATGGGAAATATTTAAAAAACTTGACCTTGAGCGTGCCCGGAAGTCAATGACACATCCAATTATGTTTGATGGACGGAATTTGTTTGATCCCGAAGAAATGGAAAAATTAGGCTGGATATATAAAAGTGTCGGACGCAAATAAAAATAGACCATCAATTGAAGTCGCCGCGGGAGTGGTCTTTAAAAACAAGCGACTGCTGATAACCCGTCGCAAAAAAAACGATTACCTTGGTGGCTTCTGGGAGTTTCCCGGTGGAAAACGTAAATCAAACGAAACCTTTGAAGAGTGTTTAAAACGAGAACTGATGGAAGAACTCGGCATTGAAGTCAATGTGGGAGAACTCCTCTGGTCAATGACGCATAACTATCCCGATATACGGGTCCATCTGCGATTTTTCTTTTGTTCAAACATCAAAGGAGAACCAAAACCGATAGGTTGCGATGCTGTTGAATGGATAACACGCGAACAGTTATCCGAATACAAATTTCCCGAAGCCGACGCAATGTTAGTTGATTTGCTTTATTCTTTGCCGAAACTCTGGGAAAAGGCTTCGCAATAAGGTAATTCAAATGGTGGGAACATCCTCTCTCCTGATGCGAAATACAGAAAAACATCTTTCCTTTATACAGAACTAAAAATCTCTGCAAGGATGCCTACACCCTATTGAACGATCCAGAAATGATGAATTTAAGAAAATTTCCTCCTGAGTTTTGATGATTAGTGCGGTAAACCATACATAAAATTATTTATATCGTTATCAGTCAGCCAAAGATTGTAAACATCCCCAGACACATTTATAACGTGGCGGGAGCATCCTTGCTACTATTCATGTTAATTAAAATTAATTGAAACAGGATTTACAGGGGTTTTTTATTTAACAGGGATAGACAGGATGGACAGGATTTTTTACAAAGATAAACAAGATACAATTTTTTATCCCGTATATCTATCTTTGTTAAAAATATGGTGTCAGTATCCCTGCTGACAATTTCAATACTCGGGAGCAAGGATGCTTCCGACACTTTTCATCTGCGTAATCTCTGTTCTTCCCTGACACAGACAGGAATGCCCGGGCTACTTACTGATTAATTGTGGGGACTGGATAACGGCTTTCATTTTGTTATCGGTTTGCCTTCTTTTATCCACGCCTTTATTCCGCCTTTAAGGTCGTAGCAATTAAAACCTAATTTAGACATCAATTTACAGGCTAACAGGCTGCGTCCTCCGCTTGCGCAATAGACAAGATAAACTTTATTTTTATCAAGTTGATGCAGCTTAGATTCCAATTTATAAAAGTCAATGTTGACGGCGTCTTTAATATGACCGGTAAGAAATTCGCGTTCAGTTCTGACATCAAGGACGACTGCGTTTGGTCCTTTCATAAGCGCCTCAAATTCCGAGACGGCTACTTTTTTAACATTTCCTCCAAATAACGAAAAAAGATATGAAAACATACTCTTACTCCCAACCGATTTTTCTGCCTTTGTTTTGTTCTTCAAGCCATTTTGTCAGCGGCTTAAAGTAATCAAGCATTGCCCTTGTTGAAAGTCCTTCGCCGGTGGTTTTTTTCAACAATTGTCGCCAATCTTCGGTAGCGCCTTTTTCCATTAATGAACGCAAGAATTTTCCTGCCTCTTTGCTATTTGCATAGTTAGCGTCCTGGGGCGGTCTTTTCAAGATATTTTTGCAGATATAATCTACCAATTGAAATCTTATTACGGTTGCCGTGGGATAGGAAAAATAATAGCAAGGAGCATCATTTATATGTGTTTTTGTTGCCGGGTCGCAAAATTCTTCGCCGCGCAGTTCAGGTGGTTCAACGCCTTGAAACTCTCTAACATATTTCCACCAGCGCGCGTTCCACTGATTTGGGTCAAGGTTATTCGCATAGATATCTGCCTCCCAGTGTGTCATCGTCCCTGAAGCCCAATAAATGAACGGGACAGAATTTGCTATGGCGTCGTTAAGCAAAAATTGGAGTTGGTCAATCTCCATCTGTGGCGGCAAAACGCCGAGCGATTTTAAATAAGAGGGTTGCCACGAAGCCAGCGATGCAAATTCCGCAATCCCCTCGTGAAAGGCTGGGTTTGCGCTGGTCCTCAATAGCGGCGGCACTTCGGGACGCGAATAACTTAAATCATAATAGGCATGACCAAGTTCGTGATGGGCGGTCTCAAACCATTGCGAGTTTGGTTCAACGCTCATCAGAGACCGTATATCTTTATCTAAATCAATATGCCAGCAAGAGGCGTGTGTGTTTTTCTTTCTATTTTCTCCCGGCTTTACAGGATAAAGGTCGGATAATTTCCAAAAACTTTCCGGTAACGATGGAAATCCTAATCCCTTCCAGAATTGTTCCCCGCGCTGAACAATCCATTCAGGGCTTTTGTCATTAAATCTATCGTCAAGGTCTGCGGCGGCAGGGACAATCCCTGTCCAGTTCTGCGCCCAGCGATTGTTTATCCAGTGCGCAGGTATTAGTTTAGGGACAGGCTGGTTATATCGTTTAGCAAGTTCATATTTCACATAAGTATGAATTTGCAGATAGAGTGGACGCAGTTCCTTCATAAAATCTTCCTGAAGTTTCAGCATCTCCTCCGTAGTCATATCATAAGAGGCAGACTGCAACGCAAAATAATCCGCATATCCAAGCTCTTTGGCGACGCCGTTCCGCAACTCTCTCAACTTAACCAATCCGGGCTTTAAGGCTGGACCAATTTCCTTTGAAGCCTTCCAGACATCAAGTCGGGCTTCAAGATTTATGTTTGTCTGAAGAAAATTATCAATTTCGTTCGGAGTTATCGGTTTTCCCTTTAATTTAAATTCAAACGAATTCATTAACGAGGCTTGTTTAACCTCAGCTTCAATTCGCGCGGCTGCAAGTTCCGGTTTTGTCATTGGCGCCTCTGCCGCTATTAAAAGGGCACGTTGAAGTTGTCTTACAGTGATTGGTTTCAAACTGTTTTTATGTTTTAGCAAATCTTTTGCCTCGCGGATTAAGGTTGGATTACCGGTAAATGCCGCCCTTGCCTTTCCAGCGACTTCTGCCGCTGCGTCGTGTTCCGGTTTTACATCTGTTACCGCCTTCCATTGTGCCTCATTTTCCACCTTTGAAATTGCCTGATAACCCGAGTTTACCAGTTCAAGGAACCTATCTGCCCTTTCTTGAATAGTCATAGCCGCATTTGCAAGGTTTATTCCCGCTATTATAAATCCATATAGCGCCAATGTCGCGAGACTTTTTTTCATTTTCAGTAATCTAACCGTCTGTTGCCGTTATTACAATATTTTTTGCCGAGCTTTGACGATTAGTTCGGTACTTATAAGTTGGAATTACATTAGTGAACAAAAACGGAACTCGGATTTACACAGATGATAAAGAAAAGAAATTAACAAGGATATAGAAGATAAAAATTGTATCTTGTATCTTGTTTATCCTTGTGTCTTGTATCTTGTAAAATATCCTGTTCATCCTGTCTATCCCTGTTAAAAATAAAAATCTATAAATCTTGTTCCATCCCACTCTATATCAGACCTGTTGAACTTTTGTTTCGGGTTTAATTGTCAGGACTAACAGAGCGCCGGCAATAAATAAAATCGCTGTATAAGAAAATGCTATTTGCTGTCCTAACGCGGTCCACAAGGCGCCGACTATCATACTTGAAAAGAAGTCGCCGACGCCGTTTATCGTAGCGAGCGTTCCAAATGCCATACCGTGATTGTTCTTTTCCACGAGTTCAGCGCAAAATGAGTCTTCCAATGTCTCTTCGATAGCCACATAAATCCCGCTTAAAGCAAAGACAATTATTAATGTTGTCAGATTCAGCGGAAATAGGATTACCGTCAATGCCATTGCCGCGCCTAAACCATAACCTAAACTTAATAAAACATTTTTCTTAAATCTATCGGCAAGGTGACCGGCAATCATTGAAAAGGCGGCATACATCACATTTCTAAATAGATAAAGTCCTGTGGCATACGCAGCAGCTCGTTCTGTTGGCATAACTTCTTTTAGCGAACTTACTGCAAGCAAAATTAAAAGTGAAGGCGCAAAATCTCCCATTCCAAACAAAAATACCGCCCCTAAAAATTTTCTAAATTTTCCCGGCAGCGACTTTGCCCCTTGAAAAAATGAACTGTATGAAACAGGTTTTCTTTCGGTTTCTTTGACTAAAAAGGCTATTGCGAGGGCTGAAAGTATTCCCGGAATCAAGGTTAGCGCAAACAGAGATGGGTAATGAAAGTTTAACATTTGCAGCAGGATAAATGCAGAGGCTGGTCCTACAATTGCGCCAATGGTATCCATCATTCGTTCAAAACCGAATGCCCTGCCGTAAGTTTCGGGTGTTACCGCAGCCGAAAGTAGTGCCTTGCGAACAGGCGTCCTTACGCCTCTGCCGAGCCAGGCAACAGAACGGGCAATAAGGATATGCCAGGCGGCTGTGGCAAGCCCAAATGACGCAGTTCCAAGCGCAGTAACAATGTAGCCTATCACAGCAACAGGTTTTCTTCTGCGCAGTTTATCTGTGTAATAGCCCGATGCGAGTTTGGCAAAACTTGAAAGTCCGTCAGCCACTCCTTCAATTATTCCTAACCACATTGCAGCCACGCCCATAGTGGCAAGAAAGGAAGGCAAAACGGTGGTGGCTATCTCGTGTGCCCAGTCGCTGAATAAGGAGGCTATACCAATCCCAACAACGGTGGAATTGAGCCATTTAAATTTGCCCGTTTTTCCGTTGCTCGTTTCCATAGCCATTAGTGTTAATATGGTTTTAACACAGCAGGTTTAATCTTATCAGGCGGCGGGTCATATTCATTGTCCGCCTCCAGCAGCCATAGTTTTCTATCCTTATAATAATCAATCAGTACCTTGTTTTTCTCTCCCATATCCCGAGCCCAGACAACCGTCTGACCATCAATATCAGCGCCGTTGTGCACCCAGTCATTGTGGACGGATTGATTTGGACCATATTTTACAAAAATCAGATGTTTACCGCCTTCGCCTTCTAATTTCTTAATAATCTGAACCCTCTGCCAGTCCCAATCGCGTCTTGAATATTCCCATTTACGCACTTTTAACCATAACGTAGTTTGGAGCAAACAGAGAACCAGAACCGCAATCACTATTGCCAGACCTATCAGTTTATTGCAACAGCGCCATAAACGGAGTCTTCTAAATCCTTCCACGACAATGCAGAAAAACAAGACGCCCGCTGGCGCAACATATCTGTCCCACATCCAGGTTTCGACCACCATCACACAACTGAAAATTAAAAAGGCAATTAATGGAAAAAGACGGACGCCGCTTCGTTTGAACATAAATGGAAATGTCAAAAGTGGAATTATCAAGACGTAGTTGTTTAAGTATCCTTTTGCAATCCGCTTATATTTGGCGATGGTTTCTCTCGCAAAACCTTTTAATGTTTGCTGTCGGTTATAATCTTGCAGGGCGTAATCTACGAAATGTTTTTTGATAAACTCGTGGTTGTATTGTGGGATGCTGCGGGGTTTTTGAAATACCAGAAACGGCGCTACGGCGTATTGTTCTTCATATACCATATACGGCATTTTCATCGGACTGCCTGTTATCCGCCAGTTATAATAACCGGTAAAAATAAGGAAAACCAATAGGACAATGCCTGCTGGAAAATAGAGTTTAAAATTAAACAGCCATTTTCTTTTAAACATTTGATAAGCAAGAAAACAACAGCAAATAATTGTCAGAATCAGCCCTTCAAATGGACGGCTGATGCCCAGAATCGAAATTCCAACGGCAAGAAAGATTACATTTTTGACATCGATAGACTTTAATAAATATCCAACAGCGCCAAAGAGCAGCGCCCCGCCAAACATTGCCTCAGAGCCGCCCCAGAAAACCTGACTCCACTTTAAAATCACGGGATGAAACAGCGCTAAAAATCCACCAAACAGAGCCCATTTAGGAGACATCCACGCAAAAAGCGCCCAGCATATCCCTGCGCAAGCAAGGGCGCCGGCTAACCACGCGCCAACCACCGGCTTATTAAACAACACCTGACCTACGGCAAACATCAATCCCTGCGCCGGCGGATATTTCGATACATAAGCGGGATGAGATAAGATATGGATTGCCTCAAAAAATTGCCAGTGCGGATGCTGCGGGTTCGAAACCCTGCCACGCGCAAATGTATCGGCTGCGAGCAGGTTCGCAAATTCATCGTGGATATGCGGCGGAGATTCGCCAATTATCAATGCAATCCCCGCATTAAAACAAAACGAAAGAACAAATATAATTGCGACAGCCCGCAACGGCCTCTTTCCAATAAAAAAAAGGATTTTTTCAAAATATTTCCATACGATTTGAAAAACCGTCATCTTAAAAATGACCAGCAGGGAAAAAATTATCGCCCCGATTAAAATCAGATATTTCATACCCCCAATTCTAATCCCTTTTCGTAATCCTCATTGATTAAATAATTTTCCCCTAACGCCTCTTTAAGAGGGTCGTCAGATTCATTACAATAACCGTAATGCAAATGGCGTCTCCATCCTTCGGCATATTTAAACTTTCCGCTCATACGCCCCACTTCAAGAGAGAACTTCTCCATTATATTCAGGTAAAGATCCATCTTTTGCGTAGAATCAAGCCAAACCCTCTGGCTATTATGCTGAGCCAGGGCTGTACGTTTTGTTTTCTGAACCTCAGTAGTATCAACAAACGCACCCGGTATAACTCGCCTTCTCAACTGGTCTCGCAATCCCTGTGGCATACTATGGTAGATTGTTACGTCATCATTTATCGCCTTACGCGGAGGGATAACTCTGTAATTTGGCGCAGAACGAACAAATGCCGCCGTAACTGCAATACGGCAGCTGTTTATGTGGTCCTCCATATAATCTTCCAGCGAATGCGTAAGAATTAAGCGCGGTTTAACCTCTCTAATAATTGACGCTAAACAACGTATCAATCTTTGTTCGTAAAAAATCTCAAGGTCATCCACGAGACTGTTATGGAAAATTGCGCCGATAATCTTTGCGCCATTCATAGCCTCCCTACATCGTATTTTGCGAAGTTTCGCCGCCGAATAGACCTGACTTCCGCAGGAACCGTTGGCAATACTTATGTAATGGCATTCCCACCCCGCTTTTTTTAAAAGAATAAGCGTTCCCGCCATCATAAATTCTATGTCGTCAGGGTGCGCACCAATTGCAAACACTACTTTGTCAGCCATAAAATCGTTTTATCTTGTTGGAGAATAACCTGTCGGAACCATATAAATAGATTTTACCCCATCTTTAATCGTCAATGGACCGCCTGCCTTTTCTTCAGATTCCTTCAACGCCGCAATCCATTCCGGGTCTGAACGAAACGCCGCAAACGATGACTCTGCATCCTGACGGTCTTTGTGAATGAGTATGTAAGTGAGCGTATTATCAGAGCCCTTTTGTCCCGGCGCAACCGTCCAATAACCAAAATTTATCATCTTATGTTTTTCGAACAATTTTACAGTGTGGTTCTTGAATCTGTTTTTCAAATCTTCTAATTTTCCCGGCGCGGCTGTATAGGTGCGGAGTTGAAAAAAGCGCGGGGTATCTGATTTTGTTGGTTTAATTTCCGGAGAAAAATCTGTCGGCACAAGGAATGTCGATTCAACCTTTTCCACAAGTCGCCCATTTGCCTCGCTCTCTTTTACGACAGCCTGCCACTCCGGGTCGCTGCCGAATGCCTTCCAGGATTTGTCCCTTGCCTCACGATCTGGAAATCCGAGGATATAAATTAACTTTCGCTCCGTATTTTCAACCGGCATCCAATAACCAATGTTGACCATCCCGTGCTTTTCAAATAATTTGCAGGTATGTTCTCGGAATCGAGCGTTCAATGCGTCAAGTTTTCCCGGCGCAGCGTAATAAACACGCATCTCATAAAATCGCGTATCTTGCGCTGCATTTAATATAATAGGGAGTATTGAGAGAACTAATCCGATTATGATAGATTTTGTTTTCATTTTTTAATTATTGAAGTTCAATAATACCTTGAAACAACAAATTAGGTCAAGATTAGTATGATTGAACGAACCGTGGCACAGACATTCCTGTCTGTGATTTTGGGAGACAGAAAAGTTTCTCGCAGATGTTTGCAGATTCATAAGAACGCAGATTTCCATAGATGAAACAGATTTGCTGGATTAAAAGAAGAAAAAAAGAAATTAACAAGGATATCCAGGATAAAAAATTGTATCTTGTTCATCTCATAAAATATCCTGTCTATCCTGTCTATCCCTGTTAAAAATAAAAGAATACCTGTAAATCTTATGTCTCTATTTTGTCTCTATAGGCAAGAATACCTGTAGTA
>JAKPVM010000174.1 GCA_029572555.1 Verrucomicrobiota bacterium
CGAGGCAATATATCCCCCACTCCACTACAATTCAAAGACGCTTGAATTTTGTTTCACTCATTCCAACAGCAGATATGGTGAAACAATATATTCATTTGTTAATGGGCAATACACCACCGATGGCGGGACACATCTAAGCGCATTCAAAGAAGGTGTTTTAAAAGCAATAAATGAACATTCCGGGATAAAATTCGATGGTGATGACGTCAGGGAAGGCATTGTTGGCGCAATTTCAATAAGGCTTAAAGATCCTGTTTTTGAATCGCAAACAAAAAACAAACTTGGCAATACGGAAATAAAGTCAGATTTAGTAAATAATATTAAAGAGGAATTATTAAAGTTCTTCCACCACAATAGAGAGATTGCAGAAAAAATTGTCGCTAAAATAAAAGATACTCAACAGTTAAGAAAAGAGCTGCAAGAGGTTAAAAAACTTGCTCGTGAACGCGCAAAAGCTATCGCATATCACATACCCCAATTAAAAGATTGCAAAAATCATTTTGATAAAAACCGGGATAAAGGCTATGGGACTATGATTTTTATCACCGAAGGACAATCCGCTGCAGGCTCTATAATAAGTTGTCGCGATGTTAACAATCAGGCAATTTTTATCTTAAAAGGTAAACCGTTAAATGTGTGGGAACTCAAACGCGACACGGTGTATAAAAATGACGAATTATATAACTTAATGCGTTCTTTAAATATTGAAGATTCAGTTGACAACTTGCGTTATGAAAAAGTGATTCTTGCAACAGATGCCGATGTTGATGGGCTACATATCAGAAACTTGATGATTACTTACTTCTTAAAATTCTTTGACCCGCTTGTCCACAACGGACATCTTTACGTTTTAGAAACACCGCTTTTCAGAGTCAGAAACAAAGAGAAAACAATCTATTGTTATTCTGAAACCGAACGAGATACGGCAGTCCAAACACTTGGTAAGAATTGCGAAATTACCCGCTTCAAAGGACTTGGCGAGATTTCACCTTCCGAGTTTAAACAATTTATTGGCAAGGATATGAGGCTGAGCAAAGTAGAATATGCGCCAAAGCCAGAGGCATCCGAAGTCCTTGATTTTTATATGGGACGCAACACACCGGAGAGAAAAGACTATATAATGGAACATCTTATTGTGCCAGTTGAGGATTAATTTTTATGAATGAAAACAACCCCGAAATCATTGCAGAGGAAGTTGAGAAACCTACAAAAAGGGAGCCATTTAAACCCGCAAATATCGCAGGTCCATTCCATAAAAGAATGGCTTATGGATTTTTACAATATGCATCTTATGTTATTCGCGACCGTGCAATACCTGCGCTCGTAGATGGTCTAAAACCAGTTCAAAGAAGAATATTATGGGCACTTCATCAAATAGATGATGGCAGGTTCACAAAGGTTGCAAATGTTGTTGGTCAATGTATGCAATATCACCCCCACGGCGACGCCTCAATT
>JAKPVM010000214.1 GCA_029572555.1 Verrucomicrobiota bacterium
CGGATCGGTGACCACCAACGTTTCATTATCGGACAGATTTAATGACTCCAGCGAGGTTAAATTTGCTATTTCCGCAGGAATCTCTCCCGATAATGTATTTCCGGAAAGATCTAAAACTTGCAGCTGCGTGAAATTCGCCCAGGATTCCGGAATGGTACCATCTAATCCCGGATCCGGATCCGTTCTTAAAGCAGACAATTCTTTATCGACCGTCGGACAGGTATCTTCTTTTTGATCTTTAAGCCGATCTTGCATTTTCTCGTCGGCAAGTTTATTGTCGGTTAATATCAATATTTTCAGATTGGGAGAGTTAATAAAATCCGGCAGCGATCCGGTCAGTAAGTTATGCGAAAGATCGATGACTTCAATATTAGGCATTGCAAACAAATTACTCGGAATCGTACCGCGCAGATTCATATTGGTCATTTTTAATTCTTTCAGCTGCGAAAATTGTGTTACTTCAAGCGGTATCGAACAAAAATAATTAACTTTATCGAAAACAAGACCAGTGACATAGCCGTTTTCATTGCAGGTAATACCTTCCCACGTACAAGGCTCGTAACTTTTAAACCAATTTGATTCTTTTTGTCCGATTTCGGTCATCTTATAAAAAAGCGCAGCAAGATTTTTTAATTCTTCTTCATTAATACCGGTAAAAGAAAGGGGAGTCGGCGTAGGTACCGGAGGAGTAACGGTCGGAACAGCCATTTCTTGATCTAATGTTTGTTGAATCATTGTTGCCTGCAGATTTTGCGCTTGAATCGCATCAGCGGTTTGTTGCTGTGCAGCAACATTTGTCTGCTGTAATATATCTTCATAGGCTTGCTGCGTCTGCTGCTGGGCGATAGCATCGTTATTTGCCTGTTCCGTTTGTTGTTGTTGAGCAATGGCTTCGTTATAAGCTTGCTCTGTCTGTTGTTGTTGAGCAATGGCTTCGTTATAAGCTTGCTGCGTTTGTTGTTGAGCAATGGCTTCGTTATAAGCTTGCTGCGTTTGTTGCTGAGCAATGGCTTCGTTATAAGCTTGCTCTGTTTGTTGCTGAG
>JAKPVM010000249.1 GCA_029572555.1 Verrucomicrobiota bacterium
GGATGACGAAGGAATTTTAGAAATTTTTATACTATCAGGAAATTCTTCTGACCGTGTTATGCCGGTTTTGTCTTTAAGTATAACCGGTTCTCTTGCTTTTTCCCGTGAAAAGCAAAAGAGAGGTGCAGACATAAATAATGCCGGGTAAATCATTCTTTTCATGACCGTGTTATTTTTTTTTACAGGTTTCATTTATTCGAACTCCTTAAAAAAATAAACAACTATCAGAAATATAGCATAGCATACTAACTATCAACAGGCAAGTTACGAAAAAGATGACATTTCCAAATTTTTTCTTACTTCTTTCAATGCTTTCATAGCAAATCATAATTCATAATTAACCTGAAGCTTTGACTTTTAAATACACAAAGCCCGAACCGATAGCCGCTAGCCGCACGCCGCACGCCGCTAGCCGCTAGCCGCACGCCGCACGCCGCACGCCGTTCCGTTATAACAATGTTATAACATGTTTCGGACCGCATATCGCAAGTAGAGCGCCGTTTTTCCAACGTACCGCTAACAAACAAATAGTAAGTAACGTTGACATTTGCCTTATTCCAGGATGGGATCCCTCGCCTCAGTACTGCTGTATAACTGATTGTCCGCTTTGAAAAGTTTTACCGGGTCAGGCAAGGTGAGTTGCAGAACATCCCGCATCCCGGTTTCCCACGGGATGCGGGATCTCATTCTCCAGGGTGGAAGAACGGCGAGCGGCACGCGGCTTACGGCGCAGGGCACGACTTGCATGACTTATAATGTATTACAGGCGATGTGAAAACAATTGGCAATTAGCAATGAACAATTAACAATTAGTAAATGATGCAAGGCTCAGGACTAAGAGACGAAGGGTGGAAGAGACTGCAAGACTGCAAGACCGCAAGACAATGTATAATGTATTATAGGCGATGTTAAAACAATTGGCAATTATCAATGAACAATTAACAATTAGTAAATGATGCAAGGTTCAGGACTAAGAGACGATGGGAGGAAGAGACCGCACGACCGCACGACCGCAAGACCGCATGACTGCAAGACTGCACGACAATGTATAATGTATTATGTATTATAGGCGA
>JAKPVM010000261.1 GCA_029572555.1 Verrucomicrobiota bacterium
TTAACGAAGCTGTTTATATTATTGTGTCAATTCAACAAATATCCACCCATATATCCAATTGTTATTTATTTGCTAATGATTGAGGGAAAAAGGGATAAAAATTTCCAAAAGTGAAAAATGTGTTAAAAAACCCCTGAAAAATCAGGGGGCAGGATTTGATTTTTATCAGTTATGGGATGATAGTGTAATAATTCTAATAATGGCAAGTAAGTAATCCTTATTTGTGTTCTTCAATCCGATATAAATGGGTTTTTGTTCTTAAAATGAATGCATTGCCAATTACTGCGGGAGAAGCCATAAACCCATTCTCTAATTGATTTATGGCAATGACATTGAAACGGTTCGTTGCCTCAATAACAGTGGTTTTGCCTTCCTCACTGAAGAAATAAACTCGCCCTGCTGCAAATATGGGAGACGCAGAATAATTTCCGCCAACTCTTTCACGCCAAAATTCCTTGCCCGTTTTTGCATCAAGGCACGAGGCAATTCCGGAATCATCAATAGTGAACAACATATTATTGTGAAAAATCATACCGGGTTTTTTAGGCACATTTCGTTTAGAACTCCAAAGCACTTTAAGTTTCTTCCCGCTTTCTGCGGGTTTATTGGCGTCAATGACTTCGCCTTTTTCTCCGGGCATAATTGCTAAAATTTGCCCTGAACTCCACCCTGTCTGGCAATAAACTACTCCATCTTCATACAACGGTCGGTTGCTTGCTGAATAATTTGAACGTTCTTCTACTCGCCACATCTCTTCTCCTGTCAATGGGTTATATCCGTAGATTGCCTTTGAACCTTGACTCAACCAGATTGGCTTACCTTCAATAATAGCAACGTGCGGTGTTGCAAAAGCCTTGCGATAATCCCCTTCCTGAACAGGTTTGCCGTCAGGTCCTAAATCGTCATAATTGATTGAACGATCTTTTTTCCACACTGTTTTACCCGTATCTTTATCCAGCGCAACGATATATTGATAATCGCTTCCATCAAAGTGCATTAGCAATAAGTTTTTATAAAGAATTGGCGAAGAACCTGCCCCGCGATAATGGTTGCAAACAAAATCGCGTCGTTCCCATAAAACTTTTCCATTTGAAGTATCAATACAGGCGGTGCCGGGTGAACCAAAGGTAACATAAACACGACCTTTTTCGATTACAGGGGTTGGCGAGGCATAAGAATTAAACTTATGAATGGCTTGTGGTCGTTCTATATCAAAGATTTTCAAGTCATAAATAATTTTACCTGTCTTTTCATCAACGGATATTGCGAATAATTGATGACCGTCTTCTGTTGCAGTGGTGAGCCATATCTGTCCGTCATATACCACAGGCGACGACCATGCGCGTCCGTGAATTTCTGTCTTCCAGACTACATTTTCTTTCTCGTCCCATTTTAGTGGCGGATTAGCGCTTGTTGAAATACCGTTCCCTCTTTGACCTCGAAATTGATCCCAGTATGTATCCGTTGCCAACACAGGAAAAACGATCGCAGTTAAAATTATAAGCAGTTTAAAAATCGCTTTCATTTTTTGTATATTTTTAATTTATAAAACAAATTAACAACGTAAAAATGAATTTAAGTTTGCTTAAAATATGATGCAAACATTTTATTTTTTGATGATTTAAATATGTTGATGGCAATTTTTCCCAAAATTGTATTAATCAAATCTTGACAAATAATAAATTTAATTAGATTGATTGCAATTGTGAAAAAATTTGAAGAAATAAAAGAATTGTTTGGCAAATATGTAATTCCGAGTTATAGCCGATTTGATATTGCATTTGAACGTGGCAGTGGTTCATTTCTTGAGGATGTAAATGGAAAACGATACCTCGATATGGGTAGCGGAATAGCGGTTTGTTGTCTTGGCAATTCGCATCCTGAAATTGCAGAAACAATTTGCGCACAGAGCAGACAACTTATTCATACTTCAAATCTTTATTATCACAAGTGGCAGGGATTGTTGGCTCAGCAAATAGTCGGATTAATCGGAAAAGGAAAGATGTTTTTCGCAAATAGCGGCGCTGAAGCCAATGAAGGTTTATATAAACTTGCCCGCAAGTTTGGACACGATGAAGGCAGGTTCGAGATTCTTACAGCCTTTAATTCGTTTCACGGCAGAACGCTTGCAGGCATCTCCGCAACAGGACAGGACAAGGTGAAAAAGGGATTTGAACCGATGGTTTCGGGCTTTCGCCATATCCCGTTTAATGACATTGATGCGGCGGAAAATGCAATTTCTCCTGCTACGGTTGCGATTTTGATTGAAGGGATTCAAGGAGAAGGCGGGATCACCCCTGCAACCGCTAACTATTTGATTGGATTAAGGAAACTATGCGAGAGCAAAAAAATGCTTTTGCTGATGGACGAAGTCCAATGTGGATATTTCAGAACAGGTAGGTTCGCAAGTTTTCAGAGGATTTTAGAGGGAGTTCAAGAGGCAACGGGATTTTTGCCTGATGGTGTTTCAATGGCAAAATCGATTGCTGGCGGATTTCCAATGGGCGCTTTCTGGGTAAGAGAACCATACACAGATTTGTTAGGTCCCGGCGCTCATGCATCTACATTTGGCGGAACACCGCTTGCTTGTTCCGTGGCGCTAAAAGTTATTGAAATTATAAAAAGGGATAAACTTGATGAGAATGCGCGCAATGTTGGCGATTATATCAAAGGTGAATTAATTAGACTTTCTCAGTCTTATCCTTCTGTCATTAAAGCCGTTCGTGGACTTGGGCTTATTATAGGGATTGAACTGCAAGAAAAAGAGAAAAATCCGGCATTTTCGTCTTCACAAAAAACGGCTTCAAGTCAGGTTACCGATATGTTGCAAAAAGAAGGACTTCTTGTTATTCCATCTGGCGCTCAGGTAATCCGACTCCTTCCGCCATTGAACATTTCAAAGGACGAGGCTAAACAGGGATTGGGCATTATTGAGAAAGTGGTTTCATCGCTAAAATAAAAATCAGCGGATAAATAATTCGCCAGCCCAATCGGCAAATCTCAAACCGATTGGCGTTAGCCTAAAAGATTTTTCATCCCCGACGGCATAGCCAAGCCCGATGAGGCGAACCATCTCCTTTTGCCAGTGGGTTCGCAAGTCAAATCCTGTGGCGTTCAAAAACTCTGCATAGCCCCAGCCGACGTCCATCCGCAATCCAAATGCTGCTATTTCGCCTGCCCGGCTTAAAGGTGGAATTTTATCAATTTCTTCAACCGGGCTTTTGCCGCTTTTTAATAACTGACAATAGAGTTCAGTGTTTGAAACATTTCTGGTTCGGATACCATCTTTAAAACCAGAAGCCGAAGCCCCGGCTCCATAATACCATTTTCCCCGCCAGTAATTTACATTATGCTTGCAGGCGAATGATGGGATACCATTGTCAACGTTAGATTTATCTCTGGCAAAGTTTGAGACTTCATATCTAAAAAGCCCATTTTCATAAGCCTTTTCTACAAGTTCATCATACATCGCTGAAACCAGTTCTTCATCAACGGTGTTGTTGCCTGAATTTAAGCTCTTGAAATATTCCGTATCTTCTTCCGGAGTGAGTTCATAACAGGAAAGATGTTCTGTCTGAAGCGAAAAAGCCTCTTGAATCGTTTTTTGCCATAAATCTAAAGTTTGTCCCGGCGCGCCGAATATCAAATCAATGTTGATATTTTCAAAGCCTGTTTTTCGGAACGTCTCATAAGTATTTAAGGCGGTTTGTTTATTATGGATCCTTCCGAGAAGTTTCAGAATATCGTCATCAAAAGATTGAACACCTATTGAAATCCGATTTACTCCATAATCAAGCCAGAGTCGGGCTTTATAATCCGAGACTGTGGCTGGATTACACTCAATTGTGAACTCTTCTGCGCCAAGTAAATTAAGCCGTTCCAAACCTTTTAGCAATTTTTTCCACTGCTCAGTATTTAATAACGAAGGAGTTCCACCGCCAATAAAAATTGTTTGTGGTTTGAGCGTTTCAGCAACCATTTCAAGTTCAATGAGCAGGCATTGGCAATATTGTTCAATCTGGTTTTCAGAAGGCGGGGCAGAAAAGAATGCGCAATAAATGCATTTTTTAGCGCAGAACGGGATATGAATATACAAAGATCTTACCGTTTTTATCGGATTCTCTGCACTAAATTTATTTTCTGCCTGCATATTTATATATATCACAAGTTACAAAAGTTATCATTAACGCTCATCTGAAATTGGATTTATTCACTTGTCCGATGTTGAAATTAATATCATTTTAAGATGTATGAAAAAGAATAATCGGTATGTGATTGTCTTTGTTACAACGCCAGATTTGAAAACCGCGGAAAAACTTGTTGGCGGCGCCCTTCAATCAAAATTAATCGCCTGTGGAAATATTATTTCGGGCATTCAATCTCATTACTGGTGGCAAGGCAAAATTGAAAAATCCAAAGAAGCCCTTATTATTATTAAAACCGCAAACGGAAAATTAAATTCGCTTAAGAAGTTCATAGTTGAAAATCATCCTTATGATATTCCGGAATTTATTGCCACAGAAATTACCGACGGCTATGAAAAATATTTAGAATGGATTAGTGATTCGGTAAATAAATAACCGCTAAATAATAAAAAATATGTCCCAACTTTTGACGAGCCTCATAAATTAAGAAATGCAAATTCATAACACATTGAAAAACAGGGATTTATTTTTTAAGAAAATTGATTTTACCGCACTAACGGTTAAAACTAAATATTCTCGCAGATGTTCGCAGATACACAAGAACGCAGATAAATGCAGATATATTACAGGTATTCTTGTCTGTAGAGACAAAATGGAGACATAAGATTTACAGGAATTTTTAATTTTAACAGGGATAGACAGGATAGACAGGATATGGGAAGGGAAGAGTGTATAAAATTCCGCATTCTTATCCTGTATATCCTGTATATCCTTGTTAATTCTTTTTCCTTATTTCAATCCAGTAAATCCTTTTCATCTGTGTAAATCAGCGTTCCGTTCCATTCCTTTCACTATGTAATGGTAATCTAACTGACAATAAATTTATGTATGGTCTATGAACTTCTTTTACCGCACTAATTGTCAAAACTCAGGAAATAATAAAAAAATATGTCGATGTATCTCGTATTTCAAAAATCAATACGGCGATTAGATATCTTTTATATCGTATTCTTTCAATTTCCTATGGAGTGTTCGGCGACTGATTCCGATTCTTTTTGCTGCAAGGGTTCTGTTGCCTCCGCATTCGTTCAGGGCATTAATGATTAGTTGTTTTTCTGCTTCTTTGATTGTTAAAGGAGAATCAGGCGCGTTAATCTGCGGTTTAGTTGAGATGTTTGAATCGGGAGTTATTTCAGGTCTATTGGGTTGTCTGATAAATAACGGCAAATCGCGCGCGGTTATTGTATCGCCTTTGCAAAAAACAACGGCGTGTTCAATAGTTGTTCTTAACTCCCTTACGTTTCCTGGCCAGTCGTATTTAAGCAGATACTCCATTGCTTCATCATTTATGCCAGTAACAACTTTGCCATTTTTTATGGCGAACTCTTTTATAAAATTTGCAGCGAGCAGCGGAATATCCATCTTTTTCTCGCGTAAAGGCGGCAAGTTAATTTCTACAACGCGAAGTCTGTAATAAAGGTCTTCTCTAAAAGTCCCTTTTTTTACCATTTCATATAAATTCCGATTTGTAGCGGCGATAATTCTGACATCGGATTTTATTGTCTTATTTGAACCCACTCTTTCAAAGGAACGTTCACCAAGAAATCTAAGGAGTTTCACTTGAATTACCGGGTCAATTTCTCCAATCTCATCAAGGAATAATGTTCCGCCATTAGCTTCTTCGAATCTACCTATTCGTCGTTCAAAAGCGCCTGTAAACGCGCCTTTTTCGTGTCCGAATAATTCGCTTTCCAACAATGTCGGAGAAAGAGCTGCGCAATGCACAATAACGAGTGGACGATGTGAACGGGGACTTAATTGGTGAATTGCGCGAGCAACCAATTCTTTGCCTGTGCCGCTTTCGCCATAAACTAAAACCGTTGCCTCGGTGGGAGCGACCTGACGAATAACATCAAAAATATCCCGCATTTTAGGCGATTCGCCGATAATATTTTCAAGACCGAACCGCGAATCAAGTTCGCTGCGCAACTTAATGTTTTCCGATTCGAGATGGTTTGACCGCAGCGCTTTTTCAATACGGATTTCCAGTTCATCAATCTGAAGACGACCCTTTGATATGTAATCATCTGCTCCCCGTTTCATTGCCTCCACTGCAACGTCTTCGGAACCATACGCAGTCATCAAAATGCAAACAGGCGGTTTTTTTAATGACTTTGCAAATTCAATCAATTTAATTCCATCTTCTTGTGGCAACCGTAAGTCTGTCAGCAAGGCGTCAAACTGTTGTTCTTTGAGTAACTCTTTTGCGGTCGCAGCATCTTCGGCAACGTATATATCAAATCTATCTTCAAGGGCGTCGCGTAAACCGCTTCGCGTTGGCACTTCGTCATCTACGATTAAAAGGGTTGGTTTATCCATAATTATTCTGGCAAACGTTTTTGCAGCGGTAGCCTGATTTTAAATTTAGTCCCTTCTCCGACCTTGCTCTCTAATTCAATCTTACCGCGATGGTCTCTAACAATCCGATTGACAATCATAAGTCCTAAACCACTGCCTTGTTGTTTAGTTGTGTAAAATGGTTCAAATATTCTATTCATCACATCAATAGGGATACCGCCGCCAGTATCCGAGATGGCAATCCACACATCGTCATTTGTGTGTCCGGTTTCTATAGTTAAAATTCCGCCTTTTGTCATTGATTGGATTGCATTTTTAATCAAATTGATTAACGCTTGTTTGATTTGCACCGGGTCAAAAGCCACAAGAGGAAGGTTAGGATAAAGGATTTTTCTTAAAAGTAATTTGCGGTTCTCGATTTCAGGATACAATAGGTCAACGGTGTCTTTTACGACAATATTTAAATCACCTAAACGAA
Organism: Verrucomicrobiota bacterium; assembly: GCA_029572555.1. GTDB lineage: Bacteria > Verrucomicrobiota > Verrucomicrobiia > Limisphaerales > JAKPVM01 > JAKPVM01. Next base: position 6,982 of record JAKPVM010000261.1, read on the forward strand.
TTTTAGGAGGAACAGGTCTGATTGCTTGTAAATACTGGGTTATGATGTAATCAAGTCTATTTATTTCATTGACGGAGGTAGTAAGGTATTTCTCTATTTTTACTAAAGACTCTTCAATACGTTTTAAATCAATCGGTGTTTTAACTGCTGATTCTCCGGGTTTTACAATCATTGAAGCGGGAAGTGATGCTTTTATTTTTTTAATTTCTTTTATCATCAATTGAGAATGGATGCTGAGGGCGTTGATGGGATTTCCTATTTCGTGAGCTAAGCTCCCAGCAAGAAGAGTGAGCGCTTGTAATCGTTCAGTTTCGATAGTTTCAACCGTTCTTTTCTTAATATCGGTAATATCGTGAAGAATCAGAGCCGTGGTTTGTCCATCCTGTCCGCCGGCTTCAATAGTGGTAGCATACAGCCGAATTATTCGCTGAGTCGGGTAATCAACTTCAAATTCAATTCTAACAACACTGTTGTTTCTGCCATTTTGTTTAAGTGTTTCAAGGTTTAAAATCGGAAGAGCTTCTTGAATTTCCTTGCCAATATCTTTTTCTGGTTCAAGACCTATAAGCCTTTTAACTGCATCGTTGAAATAGGTAATTTTGCCATTATTATCAATTACGATAATTCCGTCTTCAATCGTATTAAATAATGTTTCAAAAAAGATCCTTTCGCGTGCAAGCCGTTGAAGGATTTTTTGTAAACCTTCGGCGTCAAGCCTGTCAATTCGTCCGAGTAGTTTATCAAAAAATCCTAATTTTTTCATTAATAGATGAGTTCGTTAATTATACTTTTAGTTTATACAACAGATATCAAAACCATTTTTTCTTTTTGAAGAACCAATATGTAAATAACGTTGCAGCCAAAACAATCAATACAGACATTATATAGCCATATTTCCAATCTAATTCAGGCATGTGTTTAAAATTCATCCCATACCAGCTTCCAACAATCATCACCGGCGTTGTTATTACGGTTATAATAGTGAGCAACTTCACAACCTCGCTTGTTTGGTTTGATGAAAGGTTCAAATAGACTTGAAGAATACCTGTAAGTGAATCCATATAACCCTGCGCGGTGGTTGAAATTCTAAACAATGAATCATAAATATCGCGATAATATGGAACCATGTGTGGACGGATAAGTTTAAATTCACTGGTAGCAAACCGAGATAATACTTCTCTTTGCGGCCCGATTATAGTAAGCAAATGAAGAACCTCTTTTTTAATTAAAAGAATCTGATTCAATGTTTCTCTCCCGGTGTTTTGTAAAACTTGTTCTTCAAGGTGGGCAATTTCAAAGGATAATTCTTCGAGCGCCGGTTTATAGTTGTCAACAATTAAATCAAGAAGCGTATGAGCAATTCTATCCGGTGCCCGAGCTATATGGCTTGTTCCTTTTGTACAACGTTCCTCAAGCATCTGAATCGGTTTCATTGAAACCGTGTGATAGGTAACGAGAAAATTCTTTCCAAGAAAAAAATTAAGTTCACGCGTCGCAAAAACACCATCTTTTCGGCTATAATCCACAGCGTGGATTACCATAAAAATATAATAGGAGAACCTATCTTCTTCTTTTGGGAAGTACTCTTCTACTTTTGGATTGGAACTTTCTATGACACAGTCTTCAATTGAAAGGGTGTGAAAATGAAATATATCATCCAGAATAAGCTTTGTTTCTTCAGGTGTCGGATTTTCAAGGTCAACCCAAAGAAATAAATTTGTATCAAGCAATAGTGTCGGCATCAAAAAGACCGGTATGTCTTTTGAATGCAATCGCCCCTGCGTAGTAAATGCAAATGACCTTATCATTTCATATCGCTATTATTATAATTATGAGACAATATTACCCACTTCCCTCGTTTAGGGCAAGGATATTGAAACAAATTTAGTATTGCTGGTAATTATCAAAACAATTTAGATTAGAACTGTTTTTACAAGCAAAGATTAAGGATTTCAATAACCTGTTCTGAGCCTATAGCCTGATGTTCACCAAGCCGCATTCCACGCCTTCTGAATCTATCCGCAATTTCGCTAAACTTTTCTTTGCCTATACCATATTCGCTTAGTTTGGTTTTTATCCCCACTGAACGGAAAAACTTTTCAGTCTTATCAATTGCCTTCAATGTTGCGTCGGATTTAGTCGGATTGATTTTCCAAACTCGTTGACCATATTGAAGGAGTTTCTTTTCCTTATTTTTTAGTTGATGACGGAGGATGCCCGGCAACACTATGGCAAGGGTTTTCGCGTGGTCAAGTCCGTAAAACGCGGTCAGTTCATGACCAATCATATGGGTTGCCCAATCCTGTGGGACACCGCAGGCGATAAGTCCATTTAAAGCCTGTGTTGCAGTCCACATAATTGCAGCTCGTGCATTGTAATCTTGTGGATTTTCCATCACCTTTGGCGCCTCCTCAATAAGCGTCAAAAAAATCGCTTCGGACTGTCTATCTTGCAAAGGTGTATAAACCGGATAAGTCATATATTGTTCCATTACATGGACGAACGCATCAACTATCCCATTTGCCGTTTGCTCTTTGGATAGGGTGAAAGTAGTTTCCGGGTCAAGTATTGAAAATAGCGGATAGACAAGCGGGTTTCCAGAAGCAAGCTTTTCTTTAGTGGATTCTCGGGATATTACAAAACCTGAATTCATTTCCGAACCTGTGGCAGGCAATGTTATAATACAACCAAGGGGAATAGCCTCATTTGCAGTGGCTTGTTTTGCAAGTATATCCCAGGGATCGCCAGCCTTGTAGTTTGCGGCAAGCGCAATAAACTTTGTCCCATCTAAAACTGAACCACCGCCAACGCTTAAAAGGAATGACACGCCTTCTTTCTTGCATACTTCGGCGGCTTTCATTAAAGTTTCGTACCTTGGATTTGGTTCTATTCCTCCGAATTCAAGTAATTTTCTACCAGCAAGCGCCTTTTTTACCTGGTCGTAAACGCCGTTCTTTTTTATTGAGCCGCCACCATAAGTCATAAGAATTGTTTTGTTGGCGTCGATTAATTCCGGCAATTTTGCAATTTGCCCTTTTCCGAATACGATTTTAACCGGATTCTGATATATAAAGTTATTCATATAATTACATTTTAAATTTGTATAAACTTACAACAACTTAATTAATTTTCAACAATCTGAATTTGGAAACTTAAACAGTTGTCTTTTTGGCATACTCCTGGATTATATTCCACGCTAACTCAACGTGCCTCTTTTCTGTATAAGTCTGACCAATGCACATTCTTATCACAAAACGTTCATTTAATTTTGTGTGAGACAAAAATATTTTACCGCTGTGATTAATGTCGTTCAACAATTGTTCGCTGAATTTATCGCCGCCTTTATGACGGAAGCAGACAAGGTTTAGCAATTGCGGGGCTGCAAGTTCTAACTCATTGCTCTCTTTTATCCAGCCTGCAAATTCTCTGGCAAGTGCTATATGATTTCTCACGATTGTTTGAAGACCTTCCACACCGTAATGACGAATCACAAACCAGAGTTTTAAAGAACGGAATCGTCTGCCAAGTGGAATTTGCCAGTCCCGATAATCAATAACCGTCCCTGCCGATGATGCCTGATTTTTTAAATATTCAGGCATTATAGTCAGAGATCTAACAAGCGAATGTCTGTCAGCAACAAAGAAGCAATCGCAATCAAAGTTTGTGAACATCCATTTATGCGGATTAAAACAAAAACTATCGGCGTATTCAATCCCATCAAGAATATGCCTATATTCCGGGCAGATTGCCGCAGTCCCCGCCATAGCCGCGTCTATATGCAACCAGAGTTTATATTGTTGGCAAATTTTACCGATTTCATTAAGCGGATCAAAGGCGCAAGATGAAGTAGTTCCAACTGTTGCGCAAACGAAAAATGGGGTTAAACCCGCAGAAATGTCGCGTTTTATTTGTTCTTCAAGCAATTCCGGATGCATAGCAAATTTGTCGTCAACTCCAATTAGCCTCAAATTTCTGGTTCCGATACCTGCGATTTTTATTCCCTTTTCTACTGACGAGTGTGTTTGAGTGGAGGCATAAGCAACGAGTTTGCCAGGGCATCCGTGCAGGTTTGATTCGTAAGCTGTTATACGTTCTCGAGCTGCAATAATAGCGCAAAGCGCAGCGCTTGATGCCGAATCTTGAATAACACCACCGCCTTGCGTAGTTGATTTAAACCGCTCCGGCAAATGTAAAATATCGGCTACCCAGTCAAGAACGTGGCTCTCCAATTCTGTGCAGGCAGGACTTGTAGCCCATAACATCCCTTGTATGCCAAGACCAGCCGATACAAGTTCAGCAAGAACAGATGGCGCAGAAATATTGGCAGGGAAAAAGCCAAAAAAGTATGGCGACTGCCAGTGCATTAAACCGGGTACTATTATTTCATCAAGGTCTCTTAATATATTTGAAAATTCCTCGCCTTTCATTGGCAGATTAGCAGGCAATTTTGCCCTTATCTCGCCGGGCTTTATATCAGGCGCAACCCGATAGTTTTCAACCTGTTCATAATATCTTCTTAGCCAGGATAAAACCTGCTTGCCTTTTTCCTCAAATTCTTTCGGCGTAAGGTGTAAATTATTAATTTCATCCATAATGCAATACTTATAACTTTTTCGATTAATGTTAAATATATTTGTTCAAGTTAATTGTTCAGGATTATGGAATAAAAGATTAAATTGCCAATTAACGATTCCAATAATACACAGTTAATTATTAAAGGATTTTCTATTATTTATTCTTTAAAATTATGAAAGTCCGGTTGCTTTGCCGTTTGGAAGGATTTTTATCCGCGCTGAGGCAGGAACTTTTGGCAGACCCGGCATCGTCACAATAGACCCGCAAATTGCGACTATGAAGCCAGCGCCAGCGCTGATTCTAAGTTCATTGACTTTTATTTTGAATCCTGATGGTCTTCCTTTTAAAGATGGTTCATCTGATAAGGATAATGGGGTTTTCGCAATACAGACAGGTAAGTTTGCATATCCGAGTCTTTCAACTAATTGAAGGTCGTTCTTTGCGCTTTTTTCATACTCCACACCATCAGCCCCATAAATTGTTTTTGCTATTTTTTCTATCTTTTTTTCAATTGGCAGATTAAGGTCGTAAAGGAATTTAAATTTACGACGTTTATTTTTCTGGATTGACTGCAAAACGGCTTCAGCCAGTTCTTTAGCACCTTCGCCTCCTTTTTCGTAATGCTTTGCAACAACTGCCACAGTGTCATTTTTCTCGCAGAATTTGACGAGGTCATTAAGTTCCTGCGGTTTGTCATCGGTAAAACGATTTATCGCAACAACAGGCTCAATCCCAAAGGCTCGAATATTTTCAATATGTTTTAGCAAGTTTCCATAGCCGCCATTGGGTTTATTACCTCCGTGAAATTGTATGGCTTTTAATGTCGCTACTATAACGACTGCTGTAGGTTTCAATCCTGTGGTTCTGCATTTAATATGGAAGAACTTTTCAGCTCCGAGGTCAGTCCCAAATCCGGCTTCGGTTACAACATAGTCGGCAAGTTTTAACGCCATTCGCGTTGCAATTGCAGAGTTTGCCCCGTGCGCAATATTTGCAAAAGGCCCACCATGAACGAATGCCGGTGTTCCTTCAATTGATTGGACAAGATTAGGATGAATAGCGTCGCGCAAAATTACCTGCATTGCGCCCACAGCCAGAAGCTGTTCAGCCCTGATAGGTTCACCCTTATAGGTAAATCCCACAATTATTCGGGAAAGCCGTTCCCCAAGGTCAAAAAAGTTTTTTGCAAGGCATAAAATCGCCATTACTTCAGAAGCCGGATTGATGTTAAAACCATCTCGTCTTGGTACGCCGTGTTGTGGTCCGCCCAGTCCAATAATAATATCTCTCAATGCGCGGTCGTTCAAATCTATTACCCGTTTTAAGATAATACGACGCGGGTCAATATTAAGTTCGTTGCCATGTTGGAGATGATTATCTGTCATAGCAGCAAGCAAATTGTTTGCCTTTTCAACTGCATACATATCACCAACGAAGTGCAAATTAATATCTTCAGCCGGAACAACTTGTGATTTTCCTGCGCCGGTTCCACCGCCTTTTATTCCGAAATATGGTCCTAACGATGGCTCGCGAATACAAATCATTGATTTTTTCCCGATACGTCTTAAACCGTCGGCAAGACCGATTGTCGTTGTAGTTTTTCCTTCTCCTTGTGGAGTTGGCGTCATTGCTGTTACAAGAATTAGTTGTCCGTCAGGTTTGTCTTGTCGGGAAATCAATTCATCAATGTGAATTTTTGCAATATAATGACCGTGAAGCCAGATTCGATCCGAGTCAACATTCAATTCTTTTGCAACCTGCATTATTCTATGTTCTGGCAGGTGATAATTCTCGCTCGTTCCAATAGAAGTCATAATTGCGGATATTATTACACTCTAATTTAACTTTTAACAACAAACAAAAATAAAAGTGCTTAAAAAAGATAAAACCAATTTTTACAACTTATTTAATTTGTTAATGTTATAACTCTTAAAAGATAAAGGCGACAATGAGTATTTTAAAATCATCAAGAAATTACTTTCACAATATGCTAATGTAGTATTGATGATTGCAACACGGTTGCGTAGTCAAATTTTAGTAATTGAATATATTGAATATATTAATGAAATTGGTAGTCAAAGCTTATGAGAAGAGTCTTCTGCCAGATGTTAAATGGTGGAGATCTCTGGAAGGATTTCCAAACAAAGGGCGGCAGACTGGTAGAAGCGGAACAGGAAAAGAATTATGAAAACAAAAAGATGGGAAGTATTGAAAAAGCCGGCGATAGCGGCATTGCTTCCTACAACAATAGCCACAGCACTATTGTTAGTGTTTTACAATACTGCCATTTCGTCCGACGATAACAAGTCGCAAACGCAACTGATTTTAACGAACTCTCCGGCAATTTCTAATACCAATGCCGATACAAATGAAGTAGTGGTTACAAAAATACCACCTGATATTAGCGCGTTAGGATTAAAGCCTGAACTTGAAGAAATAGTCAAAATGGCTCAATCCGGTATCGGGGAAGAGGTTTTGAAACAATATGTAGCTCAATCAAAATATTCTTATAAGGATTTAACTCCGCAGGATATTATCACATTAAACGATCTTGGTGTGCCTTCAACTGTGGTTTCTGAAATGCTTAAAAAGGCTGGTAAGCAAGAACTTGAAAAGCAGGTTGAAGAACAGAGAATGACTATTTCCAGCACAAATGAAGTTATAACCACGACTGCCGAAAAAGTCCCTGCTGATACTGGAGAGGCAACTCAACAACCGATTCAACAGCAATTGTCAACTACGACTCAGGTTTATACACAAACCGTTTATGTCCCTGTTCAAACCGAGCAACAACCACAGGTGGTCGTTCAACAAAATTTGCCTGAAACTGTTGCGGTTTATTATTCTGCTCTATCGCCTTATGGGAGTTGGTTATATGTTAATGATCTTGGGTATTGCTGGCAACCAACAGTTGCAGTAATTGATGTGGGATGGAGACCGTATTGTCACGGCGGGAATTGGATGTGGACTGATTACGGTTGGTATTGGCATTCCTATTATAGTTGGGGCTGGGCTCCATTTCACTATGGCAGATGGCATTATTTGAACCATCATGGCTGGATCTGGCATCCTGACAGAGTTTGGGGACCGGGATGGGTGAGCTGGCGTGTAAGCCCGAGTTATTGCGGTTGGGCCCCGCTTCCACCATCAGCCTACTATGGTATTGGTGTTGGTTTTATGTATCACGGAAGACATGTGGATGTTGGCTTTGAGTTTGGGCTTTCAGATTGGCATTACACATTCATAGATTGGCATCATTTCCATCATAGAAATCCATATCATTATTATTTGCCACCGAATCGGGGTCGTGAAATATATAATAACTCAACTGTCATTAATAATTATATTTCAGGAAATAATAACAATGTTGTAATTAACACCGGGGTCGGCACTGAACACATCACCAGGGTTACAAGACAAGAAGTGAAAAAGGTCGTTGTTCGCGATGCACCGCTTCAAGGGAATGGTTTAATTCCGTCTGAAAGACTAATGAAAGATGGAAATAACATTGTGTTATATCGCCCCGATCCTAAAATCCCATTAACAGCAAAAGGTTCACCTCAAACCCTAAAGCCGTTAAACTTAACCAGACAATCTGAAATACCGACTAAGTCAATACAACCTGTTAGTCCTACCAAGCCGATTTCTCCGATAACCGCGACAACAGCAGGAAAGGAAAACACAAAACAATTGGGCACTAAAACCGCAACGCCCATTAATCCGATTGCGCCTAATACGCCATCGACAAGTTCAAGAATAAATAACGAAAAGACATCCCCAATTCCGGTTAAACAAATTACGCCTACTGTTTCTCAACCAAAAAATATTGCATTACCCGCGCCATCAAAACCATCGGCGCCATCAAAACCATCAATGCCATCAGCGCCAAAGACTATCAATCCTTCAACCGGACCAACTACTATGTCTTCCCCGATTGCGCCTAAATCTGTACCGTCAAAACCGCTTAGCAGCAATGTTCAACAGCCAATTATGTATAGGTCTGAAGTTACAAAAGTTGAACCTGTGAAAAATTATCAGCCAATTGTCACTCATAAATGGTCTGGAACTACACAATCAACAAAGCCATCTGGTGCTAAACCGGGAAATATTACGGGAAACTCTTCTTATCCCACGCTGATAGTTAATCAACCCAGACCTAATCCGATACTGACACCGCAGGTTAAATCTAATCCACAGATTGAAAATCGGTATCGTTCACCATCCGTTCCGTCAACTCAAGTTGCGCCACAAAATACCCTCAGGCAAAGCACAGTTCGACTTTATGACACAAGTAAAAGGTCAATCCCATCAATGGCAACTGTTCAGCCAGCGCCAGCAACCGTTATTAAACCTACGGTTCAAAGAAGCGCTCCAGCTACGGTTTCAAGTCCTGGTGGAGTTAAAATAACGCCGTTACCAACCTCTTCAAGAACGATTGCGCCACAAAGAAGGGCTACATCTTATACACCACCAACCCCTGTTGCGCCAAGGACAGCGCCCACGCCGTCTTATACTCCTGCACCGGTAAGTAGGCCAACTTATTCAGCCCCAGCAAGGATTGAAATGCCAAAAGCCAGCAGTTATAGTGCGCCAGCACCATCTTCGCCTCGGTATTCCGCGCCAACGCACAGCTACGGCGGTAAACGTTAGATGATTGGTTTTGAACAGGTATAAATAATGCATCGTTTTTGTATATTAATCCTGATAACAGCACAGTTAATCTCCGGGAATATTGCATTCTCTCAAACGAGTTCTATACTGATTTATAAAACTGGGTTTGAATATGAAGAAGGATTTGATCCTCAAATTTCGCTGATTGGACAACGTGGTTGGACAGGAGAAGGTAGCGGATGGAATGGTTTTATAGCCGATGAACTATATTTTCCCGGTTTTGGACAGCAAGCATATATTGGGTATTCAAATTTTTTTCCTATTAGTCAGTCATCAGTAGTCTGGAAACCGCTCAACTATCAAGTCCTTACAAATTATCCCGTGATAAAATTCTCGGTCATTTTTCAGGTAAAAGATTCCACAAATCAACGTTACGACGATTTTAGATGGAACGTTTATAACATTAACACGCAAAGGTTGTTTTCATTGGATTTTGATAATGAAACCTTGCGGATAAATTATTCGTTAGATACGCCAGGCGATTTTTTTTTTACCGGCTATACCTTCTCTAATGATGGTCTTTACGAACTTGTTATTGCAATGAATTTTTCAAGGAACAAATGGATTGCAACTATCAATAATGTCCCTATCGTTGAACCATTGCCGATGACTACTCATGGATATTCACTCAACCTCGGCGATATAGATGCCGCCTGGGTATTACATAATACATCTGTACCCGGAGACAACTATATGGTCTTTGATGAATTCACAGTTACAGCAGAACAGATTGTTTATCCACCAAAATTAAGTATAGTCAATATATTATCTAATGAACCTCCAAAACTAATAATTTTTGGTGAACCCGCAACAAGATGCGTAATTCAAAAATCTACAAATCTGATTCACTGGGTTGATGTTTCCACAAATTATTTTGTACCAAATGGTGTCATCAATTGGACTGGCAATCTTAATACTTTATTCGGTTTTTATCGCTCAAAGATGTCGTTATAAATTTTGTATCAGAAACTTTGCGTATTGCGTATACTTTTAGGATAATTTATCTAATATTATTAATTGTCGGGTGAAAATTCTTTTGAACTACAACAAGTGAAAAATATGGATAAAATTGAAAATGATTATGAGTCTGTTGCGCAAATAAATTCAATTATAAATAAACAGAGGATTTACAGGATATTCTTATTTAACAGGGATAGACAGGATATACAGGATAGGGCAGAGAGTAGGAGATAGTTAAAGAACAGTAGACGGATAGATAAAAACCCGCAATCGGGGGTGATAGGATTGTAGCAAAACGATACAAATACATTATAAAACCAATAGTAATGGGTGGCAGCCTCATATATTAGCAATAAAACAAAGATACCTAAAACAGGTAGGGATAATTTACAAATTACCACTCGCCGTCTGCAAGGAGTGAAACTGCTTTTCTCGCTATGTCCTCAGCAAGAATCGGTAGCGCTTGTCGTTCTCCGGAAGATAAATCGTTACCTACATTGATGGTTGTATTGCCTGTAACTGTTTTTTTGAAGATTATCTTGCCGGTTGACCGTTCAACTGCGGTAATTTCGGCTTTCATTTCAAGGTAATAATCTTTTACGGTAATTATATCGTTGGATTGAAAACTTAACGGCGATCTTACGAAGTCAATAATAACGCCATTAACAATGATGTCCCCTGTTCCTCCTGTGTTCAGTCTGTAAGTGCCATCGGTCTGGATTCTTTTTCTCATCGCGCTGGTAACGGCTTCTCCTAAACGCGGTTCAACTGTTTGGTTGATAAATGGATTTATTTGGACTGATTTTTCACCCGCTTTAACACCACCAACCGGACCTAATTTATATCCCGCGCAACCGCACAAAAAAAACGATAGAACAATAAGAGGAAAAAACCTATTAATACTAAGAAAATTGTTCAAGGTATCCCGCATCTTATTTATCTTTGTTATCTTTATCTTTATTATCGGCAGAGTTTTCTTTCTCGTTTGCCTTATCTTTTGTTGAATCAGTTTTTGTCTCTTTGGCAGATGCTTGTTCTTCAATTCTGCCTTTTTCTTTCAAGACTTCAAGCCGCTTACGGGATTCCTCAGCATAAGGCGAGGTAGGGTCTTTTTGGATTGCCTCGTTGTAATAAATTTCTGCGCCGCTCCAATGGTGTCGTTTCTCATAATATTTGGCGATTTCAAAAGCCCCGCGGGATTGTTCAGTCCTTAATTCAGCGATGTATTTTCGAGCCTCTGGCACGCGTGGGTCATTAGGATAAAGTGTTAAAAAGTCGGTAAATGTCGCAATGGCTTGGGCGGCGGAATTCTGGTCATACTCAGCTTTTAACGCCTGTTTATAGTGAGCGTATCCGGCTTTAAAAAGCGCCTCTGCCGCAATTTGCGGTCTGTCATGATATTTGTCAGCGGCTTTTTCATAAGCCTTCACAGCTTCCGGATATTCTTTTCTTTTTTCTTGAGCAGTTCCGATTTTTAATTGTGCCTGAGGGGCAACTTCACTGAATGGACCGTTCTTCACGATTTTTTCAAACATTTGTGAGGTTTTTTCCATTGAACGATAAAGTGGAATTACACCGAATATTCTGAACCATTTTCCTCCCAGATATCGGTTGGCGATCTCATATTGGTGTTCCATAACCTCTTCGCGTTTTGTAAATTTAGGATATTTCTCAAGGAGTTTTTGATATTCTTTGAATGCCTTTTCATCGTTGCCTTTGGCTTCATAACATTTACCGATTAAGAATTGCGCCTCTGGCGCATAATCTGAAAGTGGCCACATTGAGACAGTCCGTCTTGCAGCTCGGAGGGCTATTTTATAATCTTTTTTCTCAAACGACTGATTCGCTACATCCAACTGGTCTTTAGCACGCGAACGCATCCATTCCCCTTTTGCGCCGACAGGTTCATAAATCCAGCCTTCTCCGGCGCGGTAGATTAAGGGCGCCGGAGACGGATACGGGTATGCTAACAAAATAAGCAACAATATTAAAAACCGCGTCAACCGATAACTCATAACATAAATCCTATTTGAACAAGAACTTTAAGTCAAGAGGTTGAAAGACAATAATTCGTGTTAGATTATGCCATCCACTCGCGGTCTCTGTTTTGCGTTGCTTTAACTGCGGCAACAGTTGCAGCGGCATCTTCTGCGACCTGGAAGTCAAACATACCTACTACGCAAAAATCTGCTCCATTTTGAAAAGCATATTTTAAACCCACAGCAGGAGTCAAAGCCCCTGCCGCAAGAACTTTATAAGCCAGCCATGGTCGTTGTATTTGACTCATATAGCGGATAGTTGCTTCAGGGTCTATACACCAATAATTATCAACACCATAATTATCAATCACTTCTTTGTCCTGGTCAGGGCGTTTTTTAGACCAGTAGTTATGGCTATGGAGCGTCTTCATATAAAAGTCAGGCTTTATACCTGCTTTTTCAACAGCCATAATCGTTCTAATTTCATGTCCGGCGACGCCAGAAATAATCCCATGAGCCTTGACCGTTTCTATGAAACGGGCGATTAAATCGGTTTTATTTTCTCGCGTCCATGCGTCTCCATAGTTTCCCACTAACAAAATTCCAACAGCGCCCTGGTCAACCGCCTCTTTAATGTTTTTTGAGATATCGGATGGATTGGGGTCAAGTTGGGCGAAGTATTGGATTTTACCGCCATTTTGGCGATATTTTTTTAATACTGCTACCGCGTGAGCATCACTCGGGTTAAAAATCATCGTGTTAATGCCATTTTGTTCGCATTGCGCCCATGTCTGCATTATCTTTTCATCTGTGAAATATTCTTTTAACAATTGGGAAACATAAATCAAATCGCGACTGTGCGCAAATCCGGTTATTAAATTGCCACCGCAGATAATTCGGCTAATTTTTACTTTGCCAATAGTCCCATAAGGCATATCCACAGCTGACTTTTTTTCTGAGGCGGGTTGCCCTGATTGAGATTGTGCAAGAAGTACTTTTTCTTCAAAACTTGAAACCACAGGCATTGCAACAGCAGCTACCAATGACTTTTTAATAAAGCCTCTACGGCTTGATGACGATTTTGACTTCATAACGAAAAAATTATATTACAACATTTATATAGTCAAACAATTTGTCGCTTTATACGGGCGCTATGAATTCAGAAATTAGAATCTTCAATTGGGGCATATTTTGACATTGTTGCGCGGCAATTTGTGTTTGACAGAAGGCATAAATGAGGATTATTTATTCAAAAAGTATTATGGATTCTCATCAGAAAAAGTTCTTCAATAATGCTCCACGGTGCCCCGGTGGCTTGCTTACACGACGCGATTTTTTAAAAGGAACTGTTGCCGCAGCGGCAATTGCCACCGTTCCGTCAATGAATAGCGCATTTTCCGCAACGCCCGACAATTCAAATAGGCTATCAAAAAAACCGGTCGGTATTGCGCTTTGTAAAAGATACAACTACCGCGAGGTTAAGAAATCGTTAGGAAAATTATTTGACGAGATTGGCGGGGTGAGAGCTCTTGTAAAAAACAAACGGGTAACCGTTAAAACCAACCTTGTTAACACCTCCGGCGAAGATGTGTATGGTGTGCCACTATGGCTAACAGTTACTGTTCATCCTTTTGTTGCTATGGCTATGGGCAGTTTGTTTGTTGACTATGGAGCGCGTGAAGTTGTCTTTTGCGACCAATTACCTTTTCGGTTACCAGACGCAAAGGCATTTTACGGCTATGGCTTTAATCTAAAAATATTTAATGACGCAATGAATGGTCGTGCTAAATTTCTTAACACAAGAAATAAAGGCAGTTTTAAAGATTATGCTTTTGTAAAAGTGCCCGATGGCGAACTTGCAAGCGCATGGGAAGTCAACCGCATTTATGCTGATACTGATGTGTTTGTTTCACTGGGAAAGTTAAAAAATCACGTCTCGGCTGGTATTACTGGGGGAATGAAAAATATGTTTGGGATACCGCCAAGCAGTCTTTACGGAGACGATTTAAAAGATGAACCGGATGAAAACGCAGTCGGATACCGCAACCAATCAATGCATAACTGCACGAGAAAGCCATTTACTTCGTCTGAAACCTTTACTGGAAAAAGCATTGAAGGTGAGCATGGTTATAATGTCCCGCGATTTGTTGTTGACCTTGCCGCTGCGTTTCCTATTCATCTTGTTGTTTTAGATGCGATAAGCGTTCTTCAAACCGCCGAGGGTTGGTGGATTGGTTCGTTGGTTTCAGTCACACATCCCGGTTTGTTGATTGCCGGGACAAATCCGGTTTCCACTGATGCAGTTGCCACTGCTGCGATGGGCTTTAATCCCGACGCGCAAGACAAGATGCTCCCATTCGTGAACGGGACAAATTATCTTGCGCTTGCAAGAAAAAGGGGATTAGGAGAAAATAGGATTTCTAACATTGACATTGTCGGCGTTAAACTCGAACAAGCCCGATTTGAATATCAACCAACTTTTAGACGCAGTGCATTATGAGCGATAATAATAATTCAGGGATGTATGTCTGGCGATGTTCAGGCGGAAACTGTTTCCGCAACGGGTTATTTCCAGAACGGGTTAAGATAAAATCAAAACCAATCTCTAAATTGCCTGCAAATGGCGCAATTCAAGCCTCTGTTGTGTTTGACGGCAACGGAAATTGTTACATTGCCGATATGTCAGGACTTGTGCAGGCGTTTGATTCATTAAATAAGTTAATCTGGAAGGTTAATTTAAATGGTTCAATAATAGCAACCCCTGTTGTCCTTCCTGATGACAACTATTTGTTTGTGGCAACAACTGCTGGTTCTGTGTATGCAATTGAGTGCAATAACGGAAAGATTTTATATAAAAAGGAGATACCCTCCATAAGCGACCCGCGTATATTATCAAACCTGCTTTATGTAGAGAAAACAAACTCCATTGTGTTGAACAGCTGGGGTGGAAAGTTTTATTGTCTTACATCTGATAAATTAGAGGAAAAGTTCGTCTGGGATGCAGGCATTTTTCCATACAGCGGTGCTTCATCAGACAGCGATGGGAATATCTATTCATTACGGGCTGTGGCAAATCGCGGGATTGAGTGTGTTAAAGTTAAACCCGATGGAACTGAAAGTGTAATTTATAGTGAACCTGAAAGGAAACGAGGGATGTATCGTATGCTCGTTTCTGCGTCTCCTGTGATTGACGCAAAACTGAAAGTTATTTATTTTGTGGCAAATCGGGATATTGGTGCAAATCTTTGCACAATTTCAGTTGAGTCCAACAATGTTCTCTGGAAGGCAGGATTTCCGAATTCAGTTCAAGCAACACCAATCATTGGAAACGACGGAACAGTGATTGTTTTTGACTTACGCGGCATAGTGCTGGGTTTTGATTTAGACGGCGTGCTTAAGTTTCAATACAAAACCGATGCCGAGTATTTATTATCAAGCGGCGTATGTGAACAGGGTGGAACTGTTTTCTTTGGAACCCCTAATGGAACTATCCATCAGTTGAATGAAAAAGGAACAGGAAAAATCATTTTTGAGACCGCCCGTTCTATACAGGCAGCACCATCGTTTTCCCCGAAAGGAAATCTTTATATCCCTTCAACGGATAAAAATGTTTACGTGTTTTAGCAATTATTTATAGACAATCTTTGGAATTTGTCTGCTTGCCTGAATGATTTCTTTGTAGGGAGTATCAGCGATATCTACAAAACCAATTTGATAATTCTCGCCATCAAGGACGCGTCCAATGGTTGGTTGGTCTTGATATTGAAACCAGTGGCAACCGACAAATTGAGGGTGTTCAAACACGCTTTTTACATAGTTCAAATATGCCTGCGCCCTCTCTTCCTGTGATGCGGTCGGAACAAGTCCGGTATGAAACATTCCTCTGTCAAGTGCCCCAAAGTGGAATTCGCCGATGATGAGTGGCACATCAGCCTCGCCGTTAAATTTGAAATCTCGGACATCTCGTCGGTAAATATTATAACTAACAACATCGCAATATTTAGCTGCTGCCTTTGCGGCTAATTGATTTACCCAGGCAAATCTGCAACCAAGATAAAGTTGTTGAGGCGCAACTTCCTTGATTGTCTCTCGGACTGTCTTAAAGTATTCCTCCGCAATAGTTGTGTAAAAAGAAAGAAGGTCGTCTTTAGCCTTTGTCTTGTCCGGTGCATTTTGGCTTTTTGAGAGTTCTTCCCAAGATTCATATTTTGTCCCCCAGACCTTGTTCAGTGCTTCGATGGAATTATATTTCGCTTTTAGATTCTCGATAAACACCTTTTTTGCGGGTTGTTCTGTCGGGGATTTCAAAGCCCCAATCGATAATGAATATTCATCTCCCCAGGACATTTCGTTATCTGAAAAATAGCCGATGCACCACGGGTCGCCGGCGCTTTTGCCTTTCTTACTTGCCATACTTTCTTTCAAGTTTCTCTTGAACGATGGGTCAAACACATCAGGAAACTTTCCCCAATAGCCTTCGCTGCCTTGAATTGGCGGCGTTCTGCCAGAACCGATAGAATCAGTGTATGCCGTCTTTCTCATTAACCTGACCTGTTCATCCGACCAATTTCCGATCGTGTTCAGTCCCCAACTTCTCAATCGTTTATGCATTAAGTCAGAATAAATTTGTCTCCAATTTTCACCATATTTACGGACTAAATTTGCCCCTGCAAAAGGAAAACATTTCACAGTCCTATTGGCATAATAATCTTTTATAGCGCGTCCACGAGAAATGAAACCTTGAAATTCTGGCGACTGCCATGGTGGATTTTCAAACCAACTTTCTCGTTCCTCAATTGGCGTTGAATCGGTCATTCTTACGCAGTCTATACCGTGTGAGAAAAACAGGTTGCCATCCGGATCTACCAACCACCATTTCCCTTTCACCTTTTGTGTTCTAAAAAACCCTGTAGCCTGAAACTTAGGCCCTTTTGCCCAACCGCCATATTTATCCAGTCCTTCTGGTTCACTTGTAAGTTCCTTTTCTTCAGATTTTCTTTTTGCCTGCAAATCTTGAATGGAGAGCGTCTTGCCATTCCAATTTTTATGTTTATATTGCCCAAAGGTATCAATAAACGGGAAGAATGGATTTGCATCGCTTGTCAGGGCTGTTGGTGGAATATGTTGACCATCTGCAATGATAGACTGCACTTCAAAGGAATGTTCAATAGATGGTTTAAAAATGAATAAAAGAACTTGAACAATATTAGATGGATTAACTGTATAAGGGCCGCCATATTTCTTTGGATAACCGCGCATCCCAAAAAGTTTGCCATCCATCTTGTCATCGCCGTATCGGTTTAAACGCACGCGAATCGGGCGTGTTTCTCCTGGTGGAATGGTAACATTGGCTGTAACACAATTGTTTTTTCCATCGGCGCCGGGATTATCAACCCGACAATTCAGGCTGAACTGCGACGCGCCACTATTTTTTACCATTACTTCAACATATTCATATTGGGATAAGTCCCATTTATTTTGTGGCGCCTTGATTGTTATACCCGGATATTGATGATTTGTCAGGACAGTTACAGAAAGAACGTTTCCATCTTTCCCTTTTTTCATTTCAAACTGCGAATCCGTTGCGCTGATGGTTGATACGTCAAATTTAGAATCAAAAACAACCAGCGCGCTTTTAGCAAAAAGACCATAATTGATAAAAAGCGCAAATACCGCAACCGACCAAAACAAAAATACTTGGCTAATCTTTTTCATAGAGTTAAATATACCAGTTTGACGTTTTTTAAATCAAATAAAACCTATAAAAATTCAGGACACAATGGATTCTATGGTTTAAATTGCATTTGTAATATGTTGTATAATAAATAGTTGCGTTTAATAACTTCCTTATTGTTTGCAAACTGAACTTTAATCTTTTATAATTAATACATTATAAAATGAAACATATCCTTGAATTTGAAAAACCGATTCTTGAGTTACAAAAGAAATTAGACGAGCTAAATGAGCAGGCTAAAAAATTAGGGATTGAGAAATTTAAGGATGAAATAGAAAGCCTTGAAGACAAAATAGCTCAGGAACGGGAACTGATTTTTAAGAATCTTACTCCATGGCAACGGGTGCAGTTAGCGCGACATCCCCAGAGACCTTATACTCTGGATTATGTGAAATCAATCTTTACCGATTTCAGCGAATTGCACGGCGATCGTCTTTATGCTGAGGACTATGCGATGGTTGGCGGTTTTGCCCGTCTTGACGAATATAAGGTAATGTTAGTAGGGACGCAAAAGGGTAGGGATACAAAAGATAACATAAAACGGAATTTCGGTTGCGCTCATCCTGAAGGATACAGAAAGGCTTTACGTTTGATGCAATTAGCTAACAAGTTTCTTTTGCCCGTTATTACTTTTATTGATACCGCTGGCGCATATCCTGGTGTTGGCGCTGAACAACGCCATATTGCTGAGGCAATTGCGGTGAACCTGCGTGAAATGATGGTATTGGAAGTTCCGATTATCAGTGTTGTTATTGGCGAAGGTGGTTCTGGCGGAGCGCTTGGTATTGGTGTTGCGGATAAGGTTTTAATTCTTGAGAATGCCTATTATTCGGTTATCAGTCCGGAAGGTTGCGCTGCAATTTTGTGGAAGGACCGTTCGGCTTCTGAAAAGGCGGCTGAAGCCCTTAAAATTACGGCGAATGATTTATACAAGTTTGGCTTAGTTGACGAGATAGTTCCTGAACCATTGGGAGGCGCTCATACAAATCCTAATGAAACTGCTGCATCGCTTAAGAAAGCCCTTTCAAAACATCTTTCTCAATTATTGAAATTAACATCCACCGAAAGATTGAAATTGCGGTATGAAAAATACAGGGCATTCGGTTATTTCTTAGAGACGAAGGGCGCGGTTATTGCAGAAGACGTCGTAGCCGAGCAGGTTTCATCGCCAAACAATGGCGACGGCGAATTGACATAATAGATTTCGGTAATCCAAGTTGTCGTAAAAAAATATTTGTTATGAATAAACTTTATCCTTTTATTTTCCATCCAATTTTTAAGGAGCGAGTCTGGGGCGGTCGTAGGCTTGAAAAACTTTTTAATAAACAGCTCCCCGAAGGAAAATTAATTGGTGAATCGTGGGAGGTGTCGGATAGGCAAGGAGATGAAAATATAGTTGCAAATGGAGAGTTTGAAGGAAAATCTATCCGCTGGTTAATGGAAAATTTTAAAAGTGATATACTGGGAAATGCAAAATCGCAAAATGATCGCTTCCCGCTGTTGATAAAAATTTTAGATGCAGCGGATGATTTGTCGCTTCAAGTTCATCCGCCGATTGAGATTGCAAAACAGTTGGGCGGGGAACCTAAAACTGAGATGTGGTATGTAGCTTATGCTGAACCTAATTCTGTGCTTTACGCCGGGTTAAAACCCGGGGTTAGCGAACAAGAATTTAAGACCCGCCTTGAGAATGGAACATTAGCGGAATGTTTGTGCAAACATGAGGTAAAAGAGGGCGATGCTATTTTTATTCCGTCAGGCAGAATTCACGGGCTTGGCAAAGGTATTGTTTTGTTTGAAATTCAACAAAATTCAGACACTACCTATCGGGTTTTTGATTGGAATAGAGTCGGGCTTGATGGCAAACCGCGCCAACTCCATATTAATGAGGCTTTAAAATCAATTAACTTCCGAGATTATTCTCCGCAATTGATAAAATCAAAATATTCTCAAAGTCAGACATTTAAAGTTAGATTTCTTGTTGATGACCCGCTATTTCGTGTGAATGCTTGCAAGGTAAAGCGCGGAATTCATTTTAAATTAAGCGGTGAAACAGCGCAGGTTATCGGTCTACTAAAAGGCGATTTTGTGATTTCTTATAATGGAATGGAAATTGAATTAAAGGCAGGACAATTTTGTTTGTTACCGGCATCAGTGAAGCAGGTTGATTTTGTTGCAAAAAAACAGGCTGAATTTTTACATATTGAAGCATTTTAAGCATATAGTGTGATATATTGTTGTCATAATGTTTTATGAATTCGGTAAAACTAAAAGATTTTGTTTTAAGATGGTTAATTTGCACAGTAGCCGTATTAATTGCTGAACATATTGTTTCAGGAATACATTACGAAGGCTGGGGCGACCTGCTTGTCGCTACTCTAATTCTTGGTCTGCTTAACTATTTTATCAAACCGCTACTGATGATTTTATCGATGCCATTATTAATATTTACTCTTGGATTTTTTACGTTAGTCATCAATGCGTTTTTGTTATTAACCGTAAGTTATTTAGTGAAGGGATTTCATGTTGATGGTTTTGCGCCTGCTTTTTGGGGCGCGCTTGTGATAAGCATTGTAACAATCTTGCTAAATCAGCTTATCGGTTTAAACTCGGTCAGGATTCAAAAGATTAAGAAAAATAACGATGATGATGGCATCATTGATGTTTAAATATTCCTTGAAAAAGATAGCATTTCCATAAAAATCAAAATGTAAGTTTTCGCAATGTCAGTTTTATTTCATAACCGATAGATATTTTGTGATTGCGGATTTAATTTTTGGAATAATTGGACTTATTAGTCTTGGAATAACAGTATGGCAATTCATCGTTGCTATTCGATTCTCTTTGCATAGCCGCATAGCCTGTAAGAAAGATATTCCATCTGTTACAATATTGAAGCCTGTAAAAGGCGTTGATGAGTTTTCATTTAACTGTTTATCAAGTTGGATGAAGCAACAATATCCCGGGAAAATGCAGATTCTTTTTGGTGTGGATTCAAAAGACGACCCAGCATTTAACCTTTGTTCTGAATTAATTAAGGCTTTTCCACAAATTGACGCGCAAGTGGTTGTTTGCGAAGGTGTTTATGGTTCAAATTCAAAGGTCTCTAAACTTGTCTATCTTACACAATTTATAAAAAATGAAATTGTAATTATCAGCGATGCCGATGTTCTTGCGCCAACGGATTTACTGCAAGGATCGATTGGGATTTTTGACAACGATGAGGTTGGACTTGTCTGTTGTTGTTACGCGCTTGCAAATCCAGACACCCTTGCAATGAAGTTAGAGGCGGTGGCTATAAATTCGGATTTCTGGAGTCAGGTGCTTCAGGCTCGCAGTATGAAGCCACTTAATTTCGCCCTCGGGGCTGTTATGATGATAAGGAGAAAGGCTCTTGAAAAAATAGGCGGTTTCAACTCTGTGGTTAATAGATTGGCTGATGATTATTGGCTTGGCAGACTTGTTTCGGAAAATGGATACAAGGTTGAATTAAGCGCAGTAGTTGTGGAGTGCTATCATCGTCCAACAGGTTGGAGAGAAACATTGTCTCATCAATGCCGTTGGGCAAGGACAATCCGCGTATGCGAACCGATTTCTTACTTCTTCTCAATACTATCAAATCTTACTCTATGGGCTACACTATTTTTAATATTGCGCCCGTCAGGTTACAGCGTCGGATTTTTTGTAGTTGCCATTTTAACAAGGTCGCTAACAGCAGCCGTTCACCAGAAAAAACTTACACGGGCTAAAACCAAACTCTGGCATTTTGTTATGCCTGTCATCAAAGATGTAATACAGTTTATAATTTGGATTTTATCTTTTACTGGCAACACGGTTGAATGGAGAGAAAAAAAGTATAAAATTACTTCAGACGGAATAATGATTCCGATAAAATCAAAACAATAAAATATCTTGTCCTGAAACGGATTTATCTGGAAAATAATGAACCAAAGCTATGAACAAAGTTAGATTAGGAATTGTTGGACTTGGAAATATCGGCAGGTATCACGCCGAATATTTGCAGGCTGGAAAAGTCTCCCGTTGCGAACTTGTCGCTGTTGCCGACGCATACACACCAAGTCTTGAAAAGTATAAACACCTTAAAACTTTTGAAAAAAGCGAAGACCTTATCCACAGCGGATTGATTGATGCGCTTGTCATAGCGACTCCTCATTTTTTACATACTACAATAGGGATTGATGCGCTTGAAAATGGGCTACACATTATGGTTGAAAAACCGATTTCAGCGCACAAAGCTGATGCAGAACGACTGATTGCAGTGGCTAAAAAACACTCAAAGCAAGTTTTTGGGGGAATGTTCCAGCTCCGTGTAGAGCCGCGTTATGTAAAGTTAAAACGGTTAATTCAAAATGGAGACCTTGGCAGGCTCGTTAGGATTAATTGGATAATCACAGATTGGTTCCGGACGGAGGCTTATTATGGAAGTAGTAGTTGGCGCGCAACATGGAAAGGCGAAGGCGGCGGTGTATTGTTAAATCAATGTCTTCATCAATTAGATATTTTGCAATGGCTATGCGGAATGCCGTCAATGGTTCGCGGTTTTTGCAAGATTGGACGTTATCACGACATTGAGGTTGAAGACGATGTTACCTGCTATATGGAGTGGGATAAAGATATTACGGGTGTCTTTATCTCGTCAACAGGTGAAGCGCCGGGGACAAATAGGCTTGAGATTTGCGGCACTCGGGGAAAAGTTGTCCTTGAAAACAATAAACTTACCTTTATCAGACTCGAATCTGATATGATTGAATTTAGCAAGACTTCAAAAAGTCCGTTTGCAAAACCGGAGGTCTGGAATATTGAAATCCCATTTGAGACAATCCCAAATACGCATTCAATTCTGATGCAAAATTTTGTTGATGCAATTCTTGATGGGACGCCACTTATTGCGCCCGGTGAAGATGGTATGGGATCTGTGGAACTTGCAAATGCGTTTGTTTTTTCGTCCCTTATTAATCAACCCATTAAACTGCCAATGGATGCGCTTGCGTGGGAGAAAAAATTACAGCAATTAATTGCTGAATCTAAACATCAGAAAAAAGTCGTTCAGGTTGCTTCTGATGATTTTACAAAGTCATTTAACCGATAGGAGTTGAATTATGAAATTGATGGGAATTGCAGATGAGGCTGGCGCCGGAATTGACACCCAGATAAAAGCCACAAAAGAACTCGGCTGGAAGTTCATTGAGATGCGCAATGTGGAGGTGCCGGGCTTTGGAAAAGCCAATCTCCACGATATACCCGACGCCGCGTTTGAAATAGTTTACAGAAAACTTAATGAGTCCGAAGTCGGTGTCTATTGTTTCGGTTCTACAATAATGAACTGGTCTAAAAAATTATCAGACCCGTGGGAAATTACCGTTAATGAAGTCAAACGAGCAATACCAAGAATGAAATGGCTTGGCGCAAAATACATAAGAATAATGAGCTTTAAACCGCAAGATGATGAGTATCAGATTCCACCTAAGGTTTTTGAAAGGGTTAAAGAAGTTACAAATATGTTTCTTGATGAGGGATTGCAACCTCTGCACGAAAATTGTATGAATTATGGCGGTATGAGTCCATCACACGCCCTTGAACTACTTGATAAAGTGCCCGGACTAAAATGGGTGTTTGATACGGCAAATCCAGTGTTTAATCCGGATAGGTCAAAACCGCGTCCGTGGAAAAGACAAGACGCCTTTGAGTTCTGGGTAGCAGTCAGGGATTTTGTGGAACATATTCATATAAAGGATGCAACATGGAATCCGGCGAAAAACGATGCCGATTATAACTGGCCCGGCGAAGGACAAGGAAAGGTCAGGGAGATTTTAAAGGACGCCTTTTCACGCGGATACGACAAGGGAATCTCTATTGAACCGCATATCGCTGTGGTATTTCACGACACATCAGTAACCTCTTCCGATGAAGCAATGTTCAAATCTTATATTGAATACGGCAAACGGTTGGAAAAATTGATTGCAGAAGTCAAAGCCGATTTATCAAAACAAAAATAAAGTAGAATTAAGAGGCATAGTAATTTAAGTGCAATTTTTGATGTTAGTAATGAATCCACAAAAAATGGAAGAAGTATTCATTATCTTGAATCATTAGCATAAATATTGGAATAAAACAGGTTCTCCATAAAATATCATCCAGCCGAAGGCTGGCATTCTGAAACTCCGCAAGGAGTGGCAGGATTATAGCATAGAAATTAATATAAATGAAAAACCCCGTTAAGGGTGACAGAGCGATAATTGAAAATCTAATCATCAAAATTCAATGGCTCTGTCACCGCTTT
The DNA here is from genome assembly GCA_029572555.1 of Verrucomicrobiota bacterium. Classification (GTDB taxonomy): domain Bacteria; phylum Verrucomicrobiota; class Verrucomicrobiia; order Limisphaerales; family JAKPVM01; genus JAKPVM01. Next base: position 31,202 of record JAKPVM010000261.1, read on the forward strand.
CAGCGGTTTATGAGGTTTTTATTCCGTTTGCTATCATAATGTCACCCGCTTTTGCGGGTTTGGTTTATATCATTTTTACAAACCTAAAAAAATTCATTCATAACATCAACAAGCTGGCATTTTGAAACTCCGCAAGGAGTGAAAGGATTATAGCATAGCCATAAACACAGAGAAAAACCCCGTTAGGGGTGACAGAGCGACCATTGAAAATCTAACCATCAAAATTCAATG
>JAKPVM010000262.1 GCA_029572555.1 Verrucomicrobiota bacterium
GTTGGAATCTGGTTTTCAATCGGACTCGCTAACCCCGAAGCCACAAGCGCCTTGATTCATAACTTCGTATTTGCCTGGGCAACCGAGTGGGTCTTCTTTCTCGTTGAACTATCCACAATCGCCATCTATTACTACTGCTGGAACAGAATCTCTGATGAACTTCATTTAAAGGTCGGCTGGCTTTACGCTGTTGCGTCGTTTTTCACCCTCTTTATCATCAATGGTATACTTTCGTTTATGCTCACACCCGGACAAGCCTGGCTATCCATCGCCGGCAGCGGTCAAGAACCTTACAAATTCTTCCAGGCATTTTTCAACCCGACCTATCTTCCATCTCTGCTTTTAAGGATGGCGGTTTGCGCAGCCCTTGCCGGGGTATGGGCGCTGGTAAATGCGAGCAGGCTTGATGAAAAATCACCGCTGAAAGCCGAAGTTGTCCGCTGGAGTTCAAAATGGGTCTTTACGGCGTTTGTGGCAATTCCGTTTTTCTTTCTCTGGTATTTGTCTCAGGTGCCAGAACCTCAAAGACATTTGCTTGAACTTGGCATAGCCTCAATTGGACAGGGAATGTTCACACAGTTGACACGCACAATCATTGTCCTTGTATCAAGTTCGATAATCATAGCCGCCGTAGTCTATTTTCTCGCATACAAATCGCCTACAACATTTAAATTCTCCAGTTCAATCATAATCGTTATCCTTGCCCTTTTTGCAACCGCTTCGGGAGAATACGCCCGCGAAATGCTCCGCAAACCGTATGTAATTGGAAACTATATGTATTCAAATGGCGTGCGGGTCTCACAGGTGAAACAATACAATGAAACAGGCTATTTAAAAGATACCATCTGGGGCGGAGAAACAAATTCAATCATAGGAAAAGGTCAGGCTATGTTTCGCGGACAATGTATGGCTTGCCATACGATTACCGGCTACCGGTCAATGAAAAAATTGCTTGCTGGACGCGATGAACAAGGGATTATGAACATTTTGAACATCCTTCATAATTATAAAGAAGATTCCCCGTATCGTTCATATATGCCGCCACTTCTTGGCACTGATGACGAAATCAAAGCCCTTGCCTCATTTTTGCAAACGCTGGTAGAAAAACCTACGTCGGTCTCAGAAAACCCCACAAACACTGCCATCCCAAAAGGATAATCGCGTCCATCATAGACATCCTTGCCTGTGATAGGGAAGAACACTGATTACGCAGATTAAAAAGATTTGCGGGATTGAAATAAGAAATTAACAAGGATAGGCAGGATAGACAGGATATTTTTTAAGACAAATTAGATACTGAATCATTAACATAGATAGTGTAATAAAAATAGGTTATCCATAATATATCAACCAGCCGAAGGCTTGCATTATGAAACACCTCAAGGAGTGGAAGGATTATAGCATAGAAATTAACACAGGAGAAAACCACGACAGTGGTGACAGAGCGATAATTTAAATAATGACTCTGTCACCGCTTTCAGCGGTTTATGATGTTTTTGTATTCCGTTTGCTATAATCTACTGCTTTCGCAGGTTATGGAATTTGTTTATACCATTTTGCAACCCCAACAAATATGCACCCAAAAACACAATTTTTATTGGTTTGCTAATGATTGAGGCAAGATTCAATTTTTTATCCTGTATATCCTGTCTATCCCTGTTTGTATTTAATGTGGCGGAATCATCCTTGCTCCCTAATAGGATTTGTCAGCAAGGATGCTGATACCAAATTTCTCGCATATTTTTATATAAGGATTTACGATTTTGGCATAGAAAATGTTATATAGTGTGTGTAGTCCGTGATGAAGTTCAACCAAAACGGTGAGGTGTTTATGAAAATGCGCAGGAAAAACGGTTCGGGATTTACGCTGATAGAATTGCTGGTTGTGATTTTTACCGTTGTAATTATTGCAGCATTTGTAATACCTGCTTTGTTAGCGGCAAAAGGTTACGCCCGTAGAATCAGTTGCACAAATAATCTTAAACATATTTCACTTAGTTTTCGAATATGGGCAAACGATAATGGAGATGATTTTCCCTGGATGGTCGCCCCGAAAGATGGCGGAGCAAAAGGTCTGGGGATTGAAAAGCAATTCCTGGTGGCATCGAAAGAAATTGGGACCCCGAAAGTTTGTTTCTGTCCAAGCGACTCAAAACGAAAACCTGCTTTAGACTGGGATGTATTTGTTAGCAACGTTACAAAGAACCTTAGTTATTTTTATTCGCCGGATGCAATTAATGATAAACCTAAAATGATTTTGATGGGCGATAGGAATATTGATGGCAGACCTAAAACTGTGTCTAAAAGTGAAGTGAGAACATCGACCAATGACCTATATCCTAAATGGGATAAGACAATACATAAATATTCCGGTAATATCAGTCTTGGCGATGGTAGCGCTCTGCAAACAATCAATAAATTTAGTGATTTTACTCTTGCGCGTCAATTTGATGCAGAGTTTCAATCAATGCAAACTAACAACTTAACAACCATAAGGATTGTATATCCCGAGTAAGACGATTCTGTATCAGATAATTTACGGGGATAATGGAAGAAACCATCCAAGATTTCCAATTGATTAGACAATGTAATTTCAAAATAAAATATAAAGTGGCGTCGGCACCCCTGCCGACGGTTTTATATTTGGAGTAAGATGTTCCTCTCACAAGCAATCTGTTAATTGCGTAAAATTACTTTAAGAAATTAAGCGTAACTTTAATATCCACCGGTAGCGATTCACCGGGTTTTGTTACAAGATTTGTAACATTATATGGCAGGATTACCTCAGTCGGCCCTGAATATTTATTTGTGCCATTGCGGACTTCAAGCAAGACGGTTTTTCCAGCAACAAGCATTAATTTTTTAGGTAGTGAAATTTCCTTTGCAGTCTTTCTCAATACAAGTTCGTAGGAGATTGGCGAACTGTTTTTGATATGCAATAACGTGTTACCTCTTGGGCGAAGGTTCGGTTTTGGTGTGTATATTTGAATAGACCGATAAAAGAGCGGTGAGAGGAATTCCTCATCGCCATACAGGTTATTTTCAAGCCAGACTGCGCTTCGTCTTGCAAACAAGGCATCTTTAATTCCGTTCAACGTCCTTTCTTTAGCAAATACCAAAGTCATAGGTCTATGTTTACCGCCACTTACATCGTAATCCATTAAAATCGGTGAATGAATATCGGTGTTGCCAAGCATTGTTAATTTTTTATCAATTGCCCACTGGTGAGAAATTGGGTCATATTTGTTGCCATTCACAATTTCAATTCCCGCTAAATGTCCTCGTCTATAAACAATTTCCTGTTCTTTATACCAGACAGATTTCCAATCTGGCTGTTTCCATCCCGGATGGTTCCAGAATATAAATGCGCCTTGTATAAAACCGTTGCTAACGACATCGAAATAGTTAGTTTGCACAAGAGCATCAATGTTTGTAACGAATAATGCATTCCAATGTCCGGGCGGTTCTTTTCTTGTAATTTCCGCTGCTGGAACAACAAGTATATCAAGAGACGTCGCAAGGTTCGTGGTCAGTTGGTATGAGCGTCCGTGTTTGATAATCATATCGTTTGTATGCGGTAGATATTCAATGTGGTCGCTTATTGCAATTGCATCTAATCCTTCGCGCCAGGCTTCTTCAATGCGAACCGTAGGCCAGACAAGGCCATCGGAAAAAACCGTATGCGTATGAAGGTCGCATTTTAATGTTATAAATCCCGGCACATCGGGAAATGTGATTTCACTTCGCGAACGCAACACATTTTGCGCATTGATAACCGATACAGATAGTAGAGCCAGAACAAAGACAAAATATAGAATTTTATTTGATTTCATAGTGGACTAATTTTTACATTTTAAAAAAATAATTTCAATAACTAAACGAGGTTAAACCTTAATCATTAGCAAACCAATAACAATTGGATTTGTGTGTGAATATTTGTTGAAGTTGCAAAATGGTATAAACCCAACCTGCGAAAGCAGGTGACAGGATTATAGCAAAAACGATATGACACCGAAGCTAACCTGGAGGTGTCAAAGCCATTGAATTTTGATGATTAATTATCGTTCTATCACCACTGGCGTGGTTATAGAACGATAATTAATCATCAAAATTCAATG
>JAKPVM010000265.1 GCA_029572555.1 Verrucomicrobiota bacterium
CCCTCAATCACAACCAATGCGCCATCAGATGGGTTTGATTTCAGCCAGTCTTTCAGGTGGACAGCAAATTTATTATCAACATCCGTCACACGGATAAGGCGTGTTCCACCCATTAAGGATTGGGCATTGACCTCATCAAAAAAACGGGAGGCATCACCCTCAATCATCTCGCCTGTTAAATGCGCCGCATTAAACGGATCATTTAAATCAGGAACAATTTTAAGGCCTAGGATTTTTGCGCGCTCTTTAACCAAACCTTGGTCGGGGCCATAGACAAGAATGGCTCTCACCGCCTTATCAGGCGATTTTAAAAAACCATCTATCTGACGTGCCTGAAGTTTCATTGCGCACTATAATATAAAGACAGGTTTAATTCGATCTGACGCGCCAAATCATTAATGGCGCTCTCTCTTGCGGCTTCTTCAGTAACACGGGTTGCAAACTCGCTCCCTAATACATTAAAACTCGCAATAGTTTGTAAGGTTCGCTCTAAAACTTTATTTCCTTTGTCGTCTGTCAAAACCATATTGGTCGTCATGCGTAATTGCGCCAGTGTTGCATCAGATGATTTTGTCAGGTCAAGATCTGTCCGTGCTTCGGTAATTTTATCAATATGCAAGGTTGCAGTGGAGTTTGACGGGTATCCAGATTGGTACAGACGGTCAATCAAATGATTGCGCAATAGCTGCCCCGATTTATCAGGGATAAGGGCGATATCCACCTGCGACATTTTGCCCACAACGGATGAAGGGTTTTGCGCCCCCGCTTGATTTTCAGCTTTTGAGCCATATAAAGGTTCAAAACCGCACCCTGTCATCAAAGTTGCGGTCAGTCCCATCAGAATCGATAATTGTATAAATTTGGTCATAAACAGAGACTATACAATTATGACCTGTAAGAAAATAACCTTTTGCGTTATTTTTGGGGTTCTGTTAGAAAAAAGCCATTATGCAATTTGCTGAAGTAGAATGAAATTGCAAATTTATTGTAATGCGCCCGTAGCTCAGCTGGATAGAGCGTTGCCCTCCGAAGGCAAAGGTCGTGGGTTCGAATCTCGCCGGG
>JAKPVM010000276.1 GCA_029572555.1 Verrucomicrobiota bacterium
GACAGAGCCATTGAATTTTGATGGTTGGATTTTCAATGGTCGCTCTGTCACCCCTAACGGGGTTTTTCTCTGTGTTAATGTCTTTGCTATAATCCTGCCACTCCTGACGGAGTTAAAAAATGCCAGCAAGGATGCTGGCATCACAAAAGAACCTCGTAAGAGGTGACATTATGATAGCAAAGAAAATATAAAAACATCATAAACCGCTGAAAGCGGTGACAGAGCCATTGAATTTTGATGGTTGGATTTTCAATGGTCGCTCTGTCACCCCTAACGGGGTTTTTCCGTGCGTTAATTTCCTTGCTATAATCCTGTCACTCCTAACGGAGTTGCAGAATGCCAGCCTTCGGCTGGTTAATATATTACAGATAACTATCGTGGGTTTGGATGTGAGGTTGATTTTTTTGCTATAATCCTGCCACCATCTATCGATGGTTAAAAAATGCCATTTTTTTAATAGCAAAAAACAATTAACATAAATTTAACGGCTCTTTAATTCACTGGCTGGATTCTTATTTGTTTGCATTGCTTATTCTATAAACCTGCCATCCACATTCGTGGGATTTTAATTGGATTTATTTTCAAAATTAATTGCAAATCTGGACTAAATGCATTAACACAAGGTATGTAAATTCACTTATGAACACGCAAAAGGTTTTACTGTTTTACTATTTGTTTTGTATTACAACGGCATTTTGTCAGGAGAACCTTGTCTATAATGGTTCTTTTGAAGAGGTATCGGGAAATGTCCCGGTAGGTTGGCGGGTGGCTGGCAATAACGCTGTTAAGCAAAGGTTGGTTCTGGATGTTGGTCGTGATGGCAAACGTTGGGCTAAATTAGAGTGCATTGAGTTCAAGGGCGACGGACCGGATTATCACGTTATGCTTTGTCAAATTGGGAAGGTTTCCGTCAAAAAAGGGCAATGGTATCGGATTTCTTTTTATGCAAAAGGAGAGGGTATTCGCGGCAGCGCGGTTAATTTAGGGCTGAGTAATACAAAGGTATGGGATAATGTTGGATTAGATGAGGCATTTATAGTTGAGAAAGATTGGAATAAATATGAGTTCATTTTTCAAGGGCGTTCAGACCTACCCGCCGAGGCAAGTAGATTGCAATTCTGGTTTAAAAGCGAAGGGGTTTTGTGGTTGGATGATGTTGAACTTGTGAGAGTTGAAGAAGGTAGGCAATGGTTGCCGCAAATTACCGCAGATGGGGTGAAAAATTTAATACCAAATAGCAGCTTTGAATGTGGAGAAACTGGGTGGGGCAGTTTTACTTATGGTTTGAGCGGTTGGGCAGGCAATCTTTACAAACTTTACGGCAAGATAGATAACAGCGTCGCATATCACGGGAAGAGTAGTTTAAAGATAGCATCCGAAGATTTTCCTGTTTATTATTTTGATTATTTTGAGCCAGTTTCGCAAAAGGTATCGCGGGTGTATGCTGCAAATTGCGGGTGGTTTAAGGTAAATCAAAATGACGATTTGACGCTCTCCGCTTATATGCGCGCCATTGATGATGGGACAAAGGGCGAACTTATAATCAACGAGGCAAATGGAAGACGACAGAGCAAGAGGGGCACAATAAACAAAAACTGGGAACGTTTTGAGTTCAGTTTTAAACCATCGGATAAATTCTTTTATATTGCGGTTGGACTTGATGCAACTGGCAAGGATTCTGCAACCGTCTGGGTTGATGCCGTTCAACTTGAATATGGCAACAAAGCAACGGCTTATCAACCTCGCAAAGAGATAGAATCTTTTGTCCAGACATTGTCTCCCAATAATATTTCAAAAAACCCTGAAAGCGGGATTGACGCAAAAATAGTGGCGTTCAATAACAGCGATAAAGAACAAACGTTGTCGGGAACATTATCTGTTAGCGACTTCTTTGACGAACAGATGGAGCGTCGGGTTGTGAATATGAAAGTCCCATCGGGGAAATCTTTTGAATCGGTGTTCAAGAATATTACTCGCGGTAGGCTTGGATTTTTTAGAATAAATTATGCGACGGAAAGTTCATCTAACTCCCTAAGGTGCGCGGTTATTGTCCCTGCGGTGAATAAATCGGATTCTCCGCTTGGATTTAATCATCCGTATCCGTGGGATTTTTTAGTAGAATTGACACATCAGGCGGGGCTTGTCTGGTGGCGGGATTGGTCTGCAAAGTGGGAGACGATTGAACCGGAGCGCGGTAAAATAGATTTTTCAATCCCTGACACGCAGATTAAACGGGTGTTAAACCTAAACGGTCAGGTGGAAGTATTATTACCATTTCCGTCATCCAGGTGGGCAACAAGCGCAAAACCTGAGGAGGTAGAGAAAGAGGCTGGAAACGATAGTTATTTAAAATCTCGTTTGCCGCTTGCGTTTATGCCAAAGAATCCCGAAGACTTTGCCTTGCACACTGCAATTGTTGTCAAACATTATAGCGGTTTGAAGCCGAAAGCCGTCAGTTATTATCAAATTCTTAATGAACCTGTTTATACCAGTTATGCCTTGCCGCGAAAGTTTGGATATTCCATTGATGATTATATAAAACTTTTGTCGTTGTCTTATAAAAAGATGAAGGAGGCAAACCCCGAATGTAAGGTTGTCGGTGGTGTAAGCGCAAATTTAGAGGCGGGATTGACACGGGATTTTATAACTCGCGGTGGCATTGATTATGTAGATGTTTTTGACATACATAACTATGACCCGCCGCGTCCTGCTGAAAGTTTTGAGGATTCGTTTAAATCGGTTTATGAACTGATGAAATCAACCGGCAAGGTAAAACCAATCTGGATTACCGAGTGGGGTTGTTATGCTGATGATGATCCGCCTGTTTTGCCATTTGTAGCTGGTGATTCGGCAATGAACAGAAGTCGTTGGCGTTCAGAACGCGCTGCGTCTGAACATATAGTCAAATATGTGGCGGTATCATTCGCTTATGGTTTCAGGAAAATATTTTTCCATGCAGGCACTTGTGGAACGATAAACGGTTCAGACGCAGGTGGAGTTTTATATGAATATGGTGGAACACCGCGCAAGATGTATCCTGCTGTCGCTGTTCTTTGCAGGCTATTAGGCGTTCCTGATGAATCCGTTGGTGTGATAAAGAAAAATGGGGTATCCGCGTACCTATTCAAGAATAGTGAGAAGTATGTGGCAATTTGCTGGAAAGATGGTCGGGAGCGGTTAAAAATCAGCGCCCCTGTTCAATGTTATGATATAATGGGGAATAGATTAAATGAGGCTTTTATTAACAGTTCTCCAATATATTTAATTTCAGATAAGTTAGAGGCAATTAGAGAATTATTGGAGAAGTAGGATAATAAATATTGAAACCGTGTTCGTTGGTTATATCTTCTGGCAGTGTTACAGAATAAATTTCCATCTTGCTTTTTCTGGGATTATATTTTTAATCCTTAAATATTTTCTATCTTAAATATTAGTGTTTACGGGATAGAACAAAGGACGATAAAAAAAAATAAAATATTCCCTTGACAAATATTTAATTTAGAACAACTGTTTTAAATGATTGTTTTAAACAGTTGTTCTATATTGTGATAAAAGGCAAACAAAAAGTTCGCGATAGGATCCTTGATGTAACAGAAAAGACAATTGCAGAGTATGGATATGAAGGTGTTTCTATGCGCGAGATTGTGAACAGGGCAAAGGTCAACCTTGCCACTGTTTATTATTATTTTGATTCAAAAGATGGTTTGCTAATTGAGACGCTTGAAAGGCGGTTTGGTTCTATATATAAAGAGCAGAAAGAAAATTTGAAAGTAATTCAGGAAGCGCCTGAAAAATACACATTAGAACAAATCCTTGAAGCATTGTTATTGCCACCATTAAAGGCAGCTGAAAGCAATCCTTCAAAGGCGCAGATTGTAAGAAAACTTATCGGGCGAATTATATTTGAGCACAATAAGACCTGTCAGGAAATGATGAAACGACGGTACAAAGATTTAAGAGAAGGTTATTTAAATTTAATTCATCG
>JAKPVM010000282.1 GCA_029572555.1 Verrucomicrobiota bacterium
TTCAGACGCGCCCAATTGATATCGCTGAGGCAATTCTAAACAAAAATCCGAAGATAGTTGGGATTGGCGTCTATATATGGAACATTCGTGAAGTTGAAGATTTGGTAGGCATTTTAAAGAAAGTTAATCCTGAAATTGTTATCGCGCTTGGTGGGCCAGAGGTTAGTTATGAATGGGAAAATCAGCCAGCAGTACATTTATGCGATTATCTTATTCGAGGAGAAGGAGACATTGCCTTTGCCGAATTGTGTAAAAACATATTAAGTGGGAGTCGCCCAGAATCAAAGGTTATTTCGCCACCGTTGCCAGAGTTGAATAACGTCAAGATGCCATATCAATATTATAATGATGAGGATTTAAAACACAGAATTATATACGTGGAGGCTTCGCGCGGGTGCCCATTTAAATGCCAGTTTTGTTTATCATCATTGGATAAACAGGTAAGATATTTTCCGATTGAAACACTGCTTGGAGAGTTTAAGGAACTTATAAAACGCGGGGGGCGTCATTTTAAATTTGTTGATAGGACATTCAACGTTAACATTGAACAGGGGAGAAGGATTATTGAGTTTTGCCTTAAAAATTACTGCGGAGGTATTTTTTTCCATTTCGAATTAATTCCTGACAGATTGCCGGAACAATGGCGCGATTTAATAAAACAATTCCCGCGAGGTTCTTTGCAATTTGAAGTTGGGATACAAACGTTTAATCCTGAAGTTGCAGAAAGAATTGAACGAAGACAAAACTATCAAACGGTTGAAGAGAATATCAAGTTTCTCCGTTTTGAAACCGATGCATATCTTCACACAGACTTGATAGTCGGCTTACCGGGAGAAGATTTAGAGAGTTTCGCAAAGGGGTTTGACAGATTGGTAAAAATGCGTCCCCAAGAAATACAGGTTGGAATCTTAAAGCGATTGAAAGGGGCGCCAATTTCTCAACACACCGAAGAATGGGGAATGGTTTATAACCCGAAACCGCCTTATGATTTGTTAAAAAACAATCTAATAAGTTTTTCTCAATTACAATCAATAAAAAGGTTTGCGCGGTTCTGGGATATTATTGCAAATAGCGGAAATTTTGTTAAAACCACAGAACTAATTTTAGGCAAGAATGAGGAAATGAGTAAACGTTCACCGTTTAATGAATTTATGACATTGAGTCAGTGGTTGTTTGAGAAGATTGGTCGCACGACGGCAATCTCGAGGACTAAACTATTAGAACTGCTGTTTGAGTATTTGATGACTGTTAAAGGGTATGAACCAAAAGAAGCAGCAGATATTTTGGTTGAAGATTGCCGCAGGGTAGGATTTAGAGAATTCCCTGAGTGTTTGAAAAATTACGGACTGGATTTGAGTGTTAATTCACAGAAACGCGCAAATGGATTAACACGACAACAAAAACACTTATGTTAATGTTGTATTTAACAGATAAAATTTGATAAAAATTATTTAATGGGACTATTGGGCGATTTTATATTTGTAATTCCTGCTCAATCGCTAAAAGCGGCATTGTTAGTGTCGCTGCTCAGCGTATGGGTTTTGATAGGGATTTTCTTTTATCTGAATTATTATACACAAAGACGCTATTTTACCATCTGGGCTGCGGGTTGGTTGTTTTACGCAATATGGTTAACATTGGGTTATTATCTTCAGGATTTAAGAGAAACCGACTTTCTACTGCTATTCCGTCAGTGGTGTATTTGCGCGACTGCAACGTTATTGTTCTGGGGAAGTATTAGGTTTCTTGGACAACACGCAAAACAGAAACTAATTGGGTTGTTTATATTATTCCTGTTCACATATAGTTACTACGGCGCTTTTTATCTTGATGATTATTATCAAATTAGGCTGCCCGTATATGTTCTGATATGTTTAGTGAGCTTAAGAATCAGCTGGTGCTTTGTACTTTATAGGAGGAAACATCCATACATCGGAGCGGGCTTGCTTTCATTTGGATTTTTTCTGTGGGGCATATTTCATCTCCTATTCCCATTTATGCAGAGAACCCCTGAATTTTATTCAGCAAGTTATCTTATGTCCGCAGTCATTCAACTTTTTATCGCAGTCTCGATGATTATTCTTGTTCTTGAAGAATCGCGAAAAATAAAAAATAGAGTCATAAACCAAGTATTCGAATTCCAGGATGAAACCGATTTTCTAAAAAAGACTGTTTCTCGCACAGAAGAACGATACCGCCTTCTTTTTGAACAGGCTGCAGAGGCTATTATAATTGCAAGCGCTAACGATTTAAAAATACTGGACTTAAATAAAACCGCGCGACGACTCCTTGATGTTGGCTCTGTTGAAGAAGCAAAAAATTATCGTTTGCAAGGATTCTGTTGCCTTGATGGAAAACAAACAACCCAGTTAAAAAATGGTGAAGATTGGTTGAATTTTTTATCAAAACAAAAGCCACTTTTTTTAAGACAAAAAAATGGAACAATTGTAGCGGTTGAACTTGATGGTTCCATCATTGATACTGGCGGAAAACAGGCTTTACAACTCTTCTTAAGGGAACTTACTGAACGCGCCAGACTTGAACAACAATTGAGACAAGCTGAAAAACTCTCTGCACTTGGGCAGTTAATTTCAGGTATTGCTCACGAACTTAACAACCCGCTCTCGGTTATAAAAGGCTATATTGAGGTCATCTTAAAACATCATAAATTAAATCCAGAAACCCGAGCAGATTTAGAAAAAGTGGCAAAGGAAAGCGACCGCGCAGCCAACCTTGTCAAAAATTTTCTCACCTTTGCAAAAGAAAGGTCTATCAGGAAAGAGTCAATCAATGTAAACGACATAATCACGCAGGTTATGGAACTGCGCAAGTTCACTACAAGAATTGCAAGGGTAAATGTAATATATGATTTGGATCCTCACTTGCCAATAACAGTGGGAGACCCAGAACAAATTCAGCAGGTCATCGTCATACTTGTGAATAATGCACTTCAAGCAATGGAGAAGACCGTCTCCTCTCATTGTTTGATTTTAAGGACGCATACCATTGATAAAACCATAAAGATTGAGGTTCAAGATAATGGTCCTGGTATTCCGCCTCATTTAGAAGAAAAGATATTTGAACCATTCTTTACCACAAAAGAGGTGGGAACTGGCACAGGACTTGGGCTTTCAATAGCCCATAGTATAATTTCAGAGCACAATGGACGTATTTATTATAGTCGCCCAAAAGAGGGCGGGGCTTGCTTTATTGTAGAACTACCAATCGTTGAACCTCAAATTCCTATTTTAACTAAGGGAAAAGAATCTCTTGAAACAAAACCTGCAAGTTTTCCAGCAAAGGTTCTTGTTGTTGATGATGAGCCCGCAGTCGCAGAAATGCTCGGTGAAATTTTGCGATTGATTGGTTATGTTCCTACAATGTGCAATTCGGCAATTGATGCATTGGCATTACTTTCTCAAACAGAGTTTGACGTCATCCTTTCAGACATAAGAATGCCAAGTATGGATGGTAAACAGTTCTATGAACGGTTAAAGTTACAATATCCTAACTATGTTAACCGCGTTATTTTTCTCACCGGCGATACTGTTAGCCATGATACAAAGGAATTTCTTAAGGCAACCGGGAATTTACACTTACCTAAACCGTTTCAAATTGCAACTGTGCAGGAAGCAATTGAAAAGGTTATTGCGCAGGTTCCCCCACCTGAAGACAAATAAGAGTAGTATAATCGCGCAAGAGAAGACGCCCATCAACAAGCGCCATCGGGCCCCAGGCCTCATTGGCATCAAACACTTTTGCCTGTGATAATAATTTGAACTCCGTCGTATCTGCCTGAATGAGTGAAAGTTTACCGGTCTCCGCCAAAACATAAAAAAGGTCATCGGCGAGCAAAAACGGTCCCAGTCCATATTGATTTTTTGGCGAACTTGTCCATACAACTTTCCCTTCGGTTGTTATACAAACAAATTGACCATCTGCGCGCACTCCAAAAATATGGTTGTTATAAAAAATTGGGGTATGCTGTGTTGCGCCAAAAACTGTCGGTTCGAGTTTAAAAACCTTTTGGACATCGAATTTGCCATTTTCTTCCTTCAATTGAACCATAACACTTCCTGCGCCGTAACCGCCGGTAAAAAATATTTTTCCATCGCCAATTGGTAGAGGCGATGGCACAGTGGCGATGCTAATTTTCCATTCCGGGAACTTCCATAGGATTGAACCATCATCAGCTGAGATTCCGACAACGCCGAGTTTTGCGCAATAGACATACATCCGTTTTCCGGCAAATTCCGCAGGAACAATAGATGAATGGGTCATTAACCAATTATCGGGATTTGGGGTTTTCCATTTTACCCTGCCAGTATCGCAATCAACCGCTATCAAAAGGGCATCTTTTCCACCCGGCGCTAAAATCAAGGTATTACTTATGATTAAAGGACACTGCCCTGCATACCATTGAGGCACGGTTGCTCCGTATTCTTTTACAAGGTCAATACCCCATTTAAATTCACCGCTGATTCTATCTGCGCAAACCACGTGGCATTTTGGTCCCATCGCCACAACATATTTATCATTTAACGCAGGCACTGTCCTTGTTAAGCCGTGATTTCTTTTAACTACGACCGGATAAGTAAGCCGCCAGATTTCCTTTCCATCTTCTAATGAAAGACAACGGAGTGCGTCTTTTTTATTCTCTCTGTCATAATCCATTAAGTAGACCCTTCCATCTTTTACAACTGGACCGGCGTATCCTTCTCCGACTTCAATTTGCCACAATTTTTTTGGTCCCTCTTTATCCCACAGACGCAATAATTGAGAATGTGAACGGCTAATATTATCGCGATTTGCCCCCCTAAACATTGTCCATTCGCCTTTTATACTTGTGGGAACGCCACTGCCTTTAACTAATTCAACAGCCTTTAGCGGATCTTTTGTTGCAGAAACATTTTGCCTGCCGGGCGGCCTATCTGCTCCGGGTTCGCGCATTGTCAATGGAGGTTTTTTATTTGTTCCAATCCAAATCCCAAACAAAAATGCAAAAATAATTGCAATCACTACCGGCAGCAACATTACATATTTTTTAAAATTCCCATTCATCAGAACTGATTTAATGATATTAATTAGATTAATGGATTTCAAATCAAACAAAAAATATTTCTGCAAAATTGAAAATCCATTCCTCCACGATTGATAGTATGAACAGTTTATTTCTCTTTGATTTCAATCTCTCCGCGCCAACCGATGTGTAATGCTGATTTTTTAAGTTCTTCAATTTCTTTAACGTAGAAATGCGATGGAGCATCATCCGGGAATTGCGATAATAAATTCTTAAATTCCTTTTTTGCCTCCTCAAATTGTCCGGATTGAAATTTTCTAACCGCTTGTTCAAAATCTGTTATCCATTTATCTACAGAGTTTTCTTTATCGGCTTCGCTAATTAATTCATAAACATCAACAGCTTTTTCAAACCCCTTCAATTTAAATCTTCCGAGATAACGCCAGATGAATTCTTGATTTGTAGCATTGCGCAATTCACCGGTGGCTAATAGCGTTGTCCCAAGATACTTGTTCAGACCTTCCATTCTGGAAGCAAGATTTATGCTCTCGCCAATAGCAGTGTAATCAAACCGATTTTTGCTACCGAAATTACCAACATCCGCAACACCCGTATGCAGACCAATGCGGGTGCGGAGGTTGGGTCCCTTGCCCGATTTTATAAAAGTATCCACAGCTTTTGAGAGTAATAATCCTGACTGCGCCGCTCTAATTGCGTGGTCGCTTTGAGGCAGAGGCGCATTCCACACCGCAAAAATTGAATCCCCGATAAACTTTATTACTGTGCCATCGGTCTCATAAATCTTAGCGACACCGTTCTCAAAATAATCGTTCATGATTTGCGCAAGTTCATCCGAATCCATTCCTTCTGAAATATGCGTAAAATTTTCAATATCACTAAACAAAATGCTCAAAGTCTGTTTTTCGGCGCCCGGTTGTAATATATCGGGCTGCTTTAATAATTGTTTAACGCGTGCAGGCGAAACATAAGCCGAAAGTGATTGTTCAAGCAATCTATTTTGAACATACAACCTGAACGAATTATACCCCCACGACCATAAGGTTGCTGCTGGAACTTGAACAGCAGCCATTACAATCCACGGAAACCATATCCGATGGTATAAAAACAAGTAAACCGCTATGACAGTTACTAAACCCGAAAAAATGACACCGAAGATAATAGCATTGAAAGGACGTAGTTGAATTAGATACACGCCCAATATAATCCCAAAAATTATTAATATGATTTCTTCGATTTTCTCTCCCAGTCTTTCTAACCAGTCGCCGCGGTAAAGATTTAAAAATTGAGTGGCTTGAATATCAACGCCCGGCGCAAACCGTCCTTTGCCAGAGTAAGGCGTTATATATTCATCTTTTCGTTGTCCGCTATAAACGGTCTTTAAAAATGCGCCGACAAAGACGACTTTGTTAGAAAAATAACCGCCTGGTGTATTCAAGGCAGAATGGAATGAAATCCATTGGATTGTTCCCGGCGGACCATAATAATTCAACCAGCGATCTTTGAATCGTTCTGCGGAATTTGTAGTAATTGGAACGGCAACCAACCGCGCAGTTTCCCAACTCAGACTTGATTGCTCAATCTCCTCAGGCGAAGGCGGCACATGCAAATGCTTGCGCACCATAAAATCCTGGTCTGCATAAACTTGAACTATACCAAGCGGACAAGCGGCGGCGTCAAATAATGGATCATAAGCCCGACTAAATGTCGAACCACCGCTTACTGAATCAATCATAAATTCTGCACCTAATATCACCTTCCCATTACGTTTTATAGCCTTTGCAAACTCATAATCGCCGTTCGGGTTTTTCGGGTGTGCCCCGCTGAAGACAATATCATAAGCAACTGCCTTTACACCATCGTCGGTTAATTTGTTCAATAATTGCGCGTGTACAGCCCTATCCCATCCCATATCATAAGGCTGATTTAATTCCCGATGAGACTCTTCATCCATATATACCATTACGACGCCGTCAGGTTTAATCGGCTTTTTAAAATAAAATAGATAATCGTAACTGCTATGAATTAATCTTTCCCCTATCAACAAAGGATTTGAAGGGAGTAGCATTCCTATTCCGAGAACCACTGCGGATATTGAGCCGAAAAATGTAGAAAGAAACCACACTAACGCTTCTTTTGGCGGTTTCTTTAATATTTTTTCAAACTGCAATTTCACAATAAGCAAAAACCTGAACTTTTAGGAAATCTAAATTTAATATAATACATTATTACCGTTTATATCAACATATTGATTTACACAACATCTTCCCACTAATTATTTTGATTGAATGGGTGTAAAGTTATTGCCGCCTTTATTCAAGAAATGCGCAAGAATGGTATTATAACTTTTTCCTCCAACGACATAATCGTTGTTATGCGGATTTGAAACTAAGATATGTGTCTTGTTGTTGAATTGAATTTTGACAGCCGCAGGCGATGCTGAACCTTTTTGCAACGAAACAGACTGGATTAAATTTGTTGAAACATTACTGCCAATTAAGACAGCCCAGATAAATGTTGTAGTTGAATTTCTTCGTGCGATGACTAATGGGACGCGGTCTTCTGTGTGTTTGCCGACGCCTGTGCCAGTGATGAATCTGGTGTGTTCTCCCGCAGACATCATCCAACTTAAGTCTTTTCCAGACGACGATTTAAAATTTAAAACCAATCCGTCTAATGTAGAAACTTCTTTCAAAGAACGCAATTGTGAGTAACCGGGTTTATCCGATAACTTTGAAATTGCCGTCCCGACGTCTGTAATTAGTTTGCCCGTCTGGTGGTAAGCAATATCCAGTATGCTGTTTGTTCTGGATTCAACAATGTCAACAAAAACAAGCAATTTACCTTCAAAAAGTCCGACCGCTCTATAAAACGAAACACCGTCGTAAATGTTTCCTGCCTGACAAAGAACAGCGTCAAAATCTTTATCATTTATAAAAGCCAAACATTTGCCTTCTGCTGGTTTTTGAGAGGTTTCATTCACAGTTAAGGTGTTGTGAGCAATCGTTGTGCGAAACCAATTTGCCTGGATTGGCACGCCGTAGTTAGCGGTGCCGGGGTCAGGCGCAAGCACATCGCCAAAGCCGTATAATACAAAACCGAGTTTATCAGGGTGTCCGTGTCCTCCGCCGTGGGGGCCGTAATCTATGCAAAACCACGTTGCGTCAGTTCCTTGTCCTGAACAGAGTATGGCATAGCCTGAATTAGGGAAATTGGCCGATGAAAAAGAAATTATCGGCTTTTTGCCAGCATATTCTTGACCATATAAAAGGGCGTTAATATTTGCCCTGCTGCCAGTCTCAATCACAGCGAGATACTTATTATCTTTGTATCTTGCAAAGGCAGCCTCATATAGCGAAGCCTGAGACGGGATTTTAACTGAGCCAGAATCATTGAACGCCGGTAATTCAAGGTTTGGCATTGCCATTGAGATAGGCGCATCAAACATTTTTTTTAATTCCGAACCATATAAATTTATTCCGCTGTGATAAGCACCTTCGGTCAAATGAATCACTGCTGACACAGTATAAAAGTGATACCCCCATGCGCCTTCATACCAGGCGCCATCAGGAGTTATGCCCTTTTTCATCTGGTTAAAATAACCGGACTCGCCTTCAATCGCTTCTTTCACAAGCGCCATATCCCCAATTAACAACCCACCAAGCCCGACTGCGGAATTTTTCCAGCATTGAATATTATGGATTCCCATTTTGTGTTTGCGAATGATGTCGGTCGCCGGGCGAACAAGTCCATCAGAAACTTTTGATTTTTCGCTATCGGTGAGTTCATTCCAGATACAATCAGCGCCTTCAATCATCGTTATCAACCATGTGGACTCATCAAGCGTCTGAGGTCCAACCTTTCCACCGCCTATTTTTTCCTCGTTCTTAATATTATGAAGCCGATAACTATTATATCGCTCAGCGTAAGCGAGCAAGATCTGTTTCCCCTTATCAGCATACTTTTTGTCACCGGTCAATTGATAAACAATCCCTAACGTTTTCAACGCATTAGCGTACCCGTTATGCTCGCTTGAAATTACAACATCGTCGTAAGGATAACCCGTAAATACCTTGCCATCAACAGGGCAAACGTGTCGTGTTGGGCTTTCAGTCCTGAGCCTTGCGCCGTGTTCAGGGCAGGAATAATAATGATACCATTGCCCACCGCGATCAGGCAGTTTAACCTCTCGTTTTAACCAACCATCCGCGTTTGATTTTAAACTATTAAAATATTTCGTTGCCCAGTTCTGTTTAGAAATTTTTCCTTTAATCAACGACAGTTCGTTTTTGTTTAAAAGTATTCGCGGGTGCGGAGGCAAGTTTTCAGGCAATGCGCTGTAGCCAATTTGACCAGCGAATAAAAAGACAACCCACAAATACAGACGAAAAATTAAGGCATTATTTTTCATATCTTTAAGTTAAAGTATAAGTGGAAAATGAGAAGTTAAAAGTTCATTTCCATTATGTCATCATAATTTTCCTGACTTCATACATAAATTTTCATAAGTAGCGTATTTTCAAGGACTTAACGTTTTGGGTTAGGCACTACAACGCACTTTGGAAATCAAACCCCTGATTTTTCAGGGGTTTTTGAAGGCAACCCCCTCCAAAATGTATGAAGTCAGGAGCGATTAGTATGAAAATTTCTCGCAAATTTCTGCAAATATTTAAAAACACCGATAAACGTAGATTTATCACAGGGATTCTTTCTTATGGAAACAAAAGAAAAACATAAGATTTACAGGGATTTTTTACTTAACAGGGATATACAGGATATTTTACAAGATACAAGATACAAGATACAAGACACAAGATACAAGACACAAGATACAAGATTTTATACTGTATATCGTTGTTAATTTAATCTTTTCTAATCCTTTGATATATCTTATGTGAATGTTTACGGAAGTTTTGAAACTTATTCATCTTTTTTCATTACGACGATATATTCATAATTCATTGTTGTATCAGTCAAACCGACAATGTTAGTGGGACTATTTCTTTTAGGCATCCTTTTGTTTGGGATTTCTCTGATAATAGTTTTTATATGACCGAAGCCATTTCTTTCAAAAAATTCTTGCGTGATTTCATCGTTTGGAATCTGTATGCCTTTGACCTTCCTGTTCCCTACCACATAAGCCACAATACCGCCATTTTTTATAACTTTTGAGATATTGTTGATGGATTTTTCATAATCAACATAAAAAGAAATAACATCATAACCCCTTTTATTATCCTTTTTTGCAATTTCTTTTAAAGCGCAATCAAGCATTTCAAAACCAAACTCCTTAAATTCTTTGAACCTGCCGCCACCCATTGACCTTGTATCAACCTCGTTCATTTCTTCGAATCCTAACCATTGATTTGCCAACCTTGAAAATTGTCCATAAGCAACTGTGGTTCTTGAATCTCCATAAGGCGGCGATGTAATAACAATGTCCACACTACCTAATTGTATTATGCTTTCTGGTATCCGATAAACCGTATTAAAATCATATATCAAAGCCTTTGAATTATTTCTTTTAAGGGCGATATATTCTTTCATCCCGTTTCTGTTTCTTACAAGTTTTTGAACCATTACCGATAAGACATCGGGATTGAACTCTTGAATTTTATTATGCTTCATTCTGTATAACTTGAATTCACTATTGCGCGTTAGAGAAACGTCTCTTACTGTTTCGCTGAATGCGCAATAGAAAAAATCTCTGATGTCCGGATTGTCAATATTCTTTATATAGTCTTTTATTATAGCCAAAGACAATTGCGTCTCTTTTTTGAACCAATAATCTATGTTCTTAAAATAAGGAATAGAAACATTAGATATTTTTGCGCCAAGATTAACCGACAAAATAAAACTGCTAAAATCTCTTAAATAATAATCCAAATCCACTAAATTAATAACAGTGGTTTTAACCTTTGCAATCAAACGAGCTAATGGATTTATATCAGTGCCTATGCTTTCAATTCCTTTTAAATTTGCTTCCACTAACGAAGTGCCCGTTCCACAGTACGGGTCAAATAAAAGCCGCGCATCTTTTCCATACTCGGACAAAATTCGTTCTGCCACCTGCGGAATCATCATTGCGGGATATGAATGAAAACAATGAGTATATTGTTTAGTATCTGATGTCCTAAAATCATAAATTTCGTCTCTATACTTTGTTGTTAATGTTATGTTCACATTACAAAAGTCTTTTACGGTTTTCGTAAAGTTCCGTTAAATCTTTCTCCTTAATTCGGAACGCAGTCCCTCTGTTTCTAACAGCGCCGCTCTCTTTTAGGTGCATTCGCAAATCAATCCCGATTACAGAATTTTTAAAGGCATTTATAAATCTCCGAGCACTTGGGTCTGTTAATAAATATGATTCATTATAATGAAAATACTCTAAACCGTATTCAATTTTTCTATCAGCTAAAATTAGCAATATTCTACTTAATTTTGTCATAAATTTTCCCACTATGACATATATATCCCATATAGCTAAAATATCACCGCTTTTTCCATCAATCAGATGGATCGTGTTCTTATTTTCATCTATACCAAATGAAATATTTTGAGCAACTGTTTTTCCATAATAGATAGTATTCTTCAAGGCGTATCTATTATTATCATCAATATACCCGTATTTTAGGATTAAGTCTTTTTGTTTTATTTGCCAAACAGCCTTGTTAAAAATAAAAAGCGTAACCAATGATTATGAATCTTTTCTTATGGTTTTTAATTCAATCCTGCCACCTATGTCAGGTATCGGCAGATTGTTTTCACTAATTCCCAATAACGACTCAAATGTATAACCAATCCCTGTAGAACCACTCCTTAAAGATGAAACAAATCCTTTGTTCTTAATTTCTCTGAGTTTGCTTTCCAGTTCTTTCAAATTCATTTTACGAATGATTTTGTTTTTATTTATCCGTATAATCAAACATGTTCACAACAACATTAAATTAAATATTGATTATGTGTCAGGCATTTAAATTAAAGTTCATTTCCATTATGTCATTATAATTTTGATATAGCATCCTATCAAATTGAATTCCAGATAAATTGAATCGTAATGTTCATCTTTTGCACCCATTGAAAGTATATGAACAAACCCAATAAAAATTAAGCGGTCTAATAAAGTTTGACAGCCTAAAATGATAGCGGGATTGATAGCACTACATTTCAATTAAGTCAGATGAAAGCATGTTCTAATCAGAATTTACCTTTCATCTTCCGTCTTACATTTTTTTATCAAAGTCCTTAAATCATCAGGGGTTGTTTTTTCGTAAAGTTTATCGTTAAGCATAACGACAGGGGCTTTGTCGCAACTGGCGAGACATTCAACAAATTCAACAGTAAATACGCCGTCTTTTGTTGTCTGAACACCGGATAGATTTGGATCAAGCCCGAGTTGCTCGCACAAAAATTTTCTCAATTCATAAGAACCAGCAATTGCGCAGCTAAGTGTTCTACAAACCCTGAAATGGAATTTCCCGACTGGTTTGCGATGAAACATCGGGTAAAAGGTTACAAGTTCAAATAGATTGATTGGCTGGAGGTCTAATTTTTTTGCCGCCCATTCTAAAGCCTCTGGGCTAATGTATTTAAAGTGTCGCTGTAACAGGTGCAAAACCATCAACGAGGCGCTTCGTTTTTGTGGATAACGCGAAATATATTCATCAACCTGCGCTTCTAATTCAGGCGGAATTTTGAAATCCGATTTTACACGACAATCTTTCTGGTTGTTTACAGTTTGATTTTGCGCGTTCATCTGTCACATTCTCCCATTACAAAGTCAAGTGAACCAAGTATTGCGACAACATCGGCAATAGTATGTCCGGGCAAAAGCCGCGGCAGTATGCTTAAATTTACAAAAGAGGGCGAACGGATTTTAAGTCTATAAGGCACACCGCCGCCACGGCTATTAATGTAGAATCCGAGTTCGCCTTTCGGGTTTTCGGCGCTGAAATAAATTTCTCCCGCAGGCGAATTAACGTTTTGGGTCACAAGCATAAAGTGATGAATCAGTTCTTCCATACTTGTAAGGACTTTTCGTTTTGGCGGAAGGACTGTTTTATAATCGTCTATATTTATCGGTTCATTAGATTCATTATTTTTGCCACCAGGAAGTTGTTCAAGGCATTGTCGGACTATTCGGGCACTCTGGCGCATTTCTTCAATCCTCAATAAGTAGCGGTCATAGCAATCGCCGACAGAACCATACGGCACATCAAATTCTAATTTATCATAAACCAGATAAGGATGAGCCTTTCTGAGGTCAAATTCGATACCGCTGCCACGAAGGTTTGGACCGCTAAGACCATAGTCAATTGCTACATCTTTAGGTATAACGCCAACATCTCTTGTTCTATCAATCCAGATTTTATTTTTCGTAAGCAATGTTTCTGTTTCATCAATCTTAAACAAGATTTCATCAATGTATTTATTACATTGGTCGCACCAGCCGGGTGGTATATCGCGGGATAAACCGCCGATTCGCGTATAACTTGTGGTAAACCGGGCGCCGGTTAGGCTCTCGCACAAATCGTAGATTTTCTCTCTTTCGGTAAAAGTGAGCAGGAAGACTGTAACAGCGCCAATGTCCATTGCATAAGAACCGATGCCTAATAGGTGAGAGGCAATCCTTGCCAGTTCACAACAGATTACGCGGGTGTATTGGCAACGGGGAGTAAGTTTATCTTGAATGCCGAGCAATTTTTCCACAGCAAGCGCGTAAGCCACATTATTTGCAAGCGGTGCAAGATAGTCCAATCTGTCGGTGTAAGGAATGAACTGGGTGTAGGTTATATTTTCGGCAATCTTTTCATCGCCGCGATGTAAATAGCCAATATCTGGACGCGCTGCTGTTATTGTTTCGCCGTCAAGTTCAAGGACGATTCTCAATACCCCGTGGGTTGAAGGATGCGATGGCCCCATATTAAGGGTCATTCGCCCTGAAAGGTTATCTACATCAGCCGTCTTTCCCTGCTCAACAGGATTTCCATTGATGTTATTGTCGCCGCAAGAAGATGGTTTTTCAGCAATATCGCTCATTTTATTTCCATAACATTAATGCATAAATCCCGATGATTAACAAAACTATTATTACAATTGCAATTGATAGAAGAAAGACCGGTTTTATATTTTTCTTCTGGGATAACGGTTTTAAAAATCGTTTTGGATATGCTGCATAAAGTTCAGCTTCATAAATATCAATTATCTTTTTTGCTTCTGAAAGGCCGGTACCGGGTGAAAGTTCCCTATAAGTCTTTATAGCCTCTATTTTCCTACTATTAAATAAAAACTCGGCAATCTGAAGTTTATCAGCATAAGATATTTTGCCTAATATAGAGTCGCTTGAAGTAAGCGGGTTTCCATGCGGGGTTTCTTCTGGTTTGGGCACCCGAGCCCCGGTATTCTCTAAGTAAATGCCTGTAAGAATAGATTCAACTTCTGCTCTGGCTTCCGCCATTGAAGCCCCCGGTACCGCCTCCATATATAACCTTATTGCGTGCATTTTATTTCCTCCCCGTAAGGCAGTTTCAATTGCCACTCTATTTTTTGGAAGAATCTTACGCATTTGTTTAAGCGCTTTCCGACGAATTGCGCGACCTCGGTTCACGCTCCGAGGCAGTCTCGCCGGGCTTGGTTATAAATGGACCGCCTTCAAGCGGCGCTGATTGTGTGAAAGCCACATCCGGAACTTCTGATGGCTTTCCTTGAAGAGGAAAATCTTTCCGTAACGGGTGGTATGGATAGCCTTCCCATAACAAAATCCGACGCAAATCCGGATGCCCATCAAATCCGATACCCATCATATCATAAATCTCGCGCTCGTGCCAGTTTGCAGTTTTCCAGATGTTACTAACAGTCGGGAGACAGGAAGATTCTTCTGCTATGTTGGTCTTTAATCGCAAATGGCAATGATGGTTATATCCGTATAGTTCATAAACAACAGCCCATCGCAGTTGTTCGCCTAAATTATCGATGCTTGTTATGTCGACAAGATAGTCAAACCCGAGTGTTTGTTTTGCATAAGCGCACACCTCGGCAATGCGCATTGGGTCATTTATGCATACGGTAATCTCGCTGCGAAACTCCTGCGGTTCGCTTACTAACTCTCCAAAGTGTTCTTTCAGTTTTAACGCAAAGTCTTTTGCTGTCATTGAAAAATCAGGTTATTTTTTTAAGCATCGAAGTAATGGGTTCGCGGGAAACTTTTTGCTGCAATTTTATTAAGGCGTCAAGCAAGGCTTCTGGACGAGTTGGACACCCCGAAATATAGATATCCACAGGTAAAATTTTATCTACGCCCTGCAAAACAGCGTAGCTGCGATACATTCCGCCGGTTGAAGCGCAGGCGCCCATCGCAATCACCCATTTAGGTTCAGCCATCTGGTCGTATAATCTTTTAACAACAAGCGCCATCTTATAAGTAACGGTGCCGGAAACTATCATCACGTCCGATTGACGGGGAGAAAAACGCATCACTTCTGAACCAAAACGCGCAATATCAAAGCGGCTTGCACCGGACGCCATCAATTCTATTGCGCAACAGGCAAGCCCCATCGGCATTGGCCAGAGGGAGTATTTTCTGAACCAATTTATGGCAGCATCAAGGCGCGTCACAATTACATCGCCTTCTGCTATTGCACCATATCCTAACTCCCGTTTCATAAAAATTTAATAAATAATAGACTTTGATAAATCAAATCGCAAGTTGTTTAATTCAAAATATGGCTTGCGATGTTCAGGTTAACAAAAACATCGCATTGTTTTCCATTTTCGCAACACTTAGCGCAACCCCAACAAGTAAAAGCCAATTAAGGTGTTATTGCAGGTGTTATTATCCTGTAAAATTGTCGGTGGCTATTTTTTGCTGGAATTAATATCTGGATATTTTGTGAAGTTTTGCCTGTCTGAATGTTTGTTATTCTTGACCATCTATCTGTCCCTAACACATCATTTGCCATAACCGAGTATGAATGGTTGGCTTCGGCTTGAAATTGAATCAACACGTCTGAATCAAGTAGTTTTAAGATAAAATCAATCTGGAAAAGATTAGATGAATCATTCGGATTTGACCCGCAAAGATATTCTACATAGTTTGGGATACCATCACCGTCGGCATCAAGATACCTATCCGATGAGTCATAAGGGTTTAAATTATGAACTGTTTCCCACTCATCTGGCAGCCCATCTCCATCACTATCGAGGTAATTTGGAGTTCCGGGAGATGAAGAATTCGGGAATACAATAATATTGTCGCTACCGTCAGGATAGCGTCCCTGTGAAATTCCAGCGGATTGCAAACCAAATTCAGCGCTGTCAATTAAATTCAAAGTTGAACCATAAATCCGAATCGTGTCGCCATTTTCATTTATCTTAAAACTTGTGTGGGAATACCCTTTTGAGACATTTCCATCGGCAATAAATTTTATGCAAGAAAATGGTGGAATGAATGTGTATGTGGTTATTTGAAAGTTAGTCTTTCCGATTATTGATGGGTCATCTGTTAAGTAAAGACCGCCAATATTCACGGGCATAGTTGAAGGGTTATAAATTTCAAACCAATCGTTGCCTTCATCATTTGAAGACATCCATTCATTAATCCGCACAAGGTTTGGATTACCCATTGGTTCTGGCGGGGCATTGCTTGCTCCGGGTGTGGGGTAAGAAAGGAGTTGAAACGAAGATGGCGAACGCCCAAGCGGTTTATCTGAAAGCTGATTGCCATACCCCACAAAGTCGTCTAACCTTCCATCTGCCCCATAAAGATAAACACTGCCGTCGCTTTTATTTAATCCTTGTCCTGCATTAAGGTAATTTGAGTCTATATTCATAGGTGGCAATGTGGGGTCGCACCAAACTACAACGAATGACCTTGCAGGCATTATCAACCCAGATGGAAAATTCCATTGTCCTTTCTCTGGTTTATCAATGCTAAGACTACAACCTGTGAGATTTACCGAATAATTAGCGCGGTTTTGGATTTCAATAAAATCGGAATAATTTCCCGCAAAGTTTGTTACAGAACCTATATTAAATGCCAATATTTCGTGAATCCTGATTGCCGCAGAGGTAACAAGGAAATTTGTTTCTCCCGGACTTTTTGTTGTAGTAAAATTGAAGATGTTCTTAAAACCATCCGGACAACTTCCGCGTGAAGTGTTTTCTGGCATAACCGGATAGCTTATCGTATAGATTTCAACTGCGGCTGAATCAAAAATAGTAACCGAGCCGCCGTCTGCTGAAAGTTTAAATTTCAGGTGATTTATTATTGGTTCTTCATCAGCATATAACAGTGTGAACCCGCGTGGTGGAATAAAAGAGGGAAGCCATATTCTATCGACTGTTTTTCCATTGCTTAAATATGCTCCATTCAAAGATACCGGCAGGTTTGTATCTAAGTTAATTACTTCAATCCAATCGCTTTCGCCCGGCAAGGCATTCGGTAAGATTTCATTAATAAATAGATTCGTGGACGATGCTACTGGAACTGGATTGTTAGTTGCTGATGGTGTTGGCGAACATAAAATCCAATCCCCGTTTGTATCGCGACCACAAGAATAGTCTGTTAACTGTAAACCATAAGTTACCGCATCAACGCAATTTGTGTTCTCGTCAAAAAGTCGCAATGTCTGGCTTTCCTGTTTTAATCCGAACCCGGTATGAATGCCGGGCAGGGAGAAATTTTTATCGCACCATAAAAGTAAATATTCAGAAGGATATATTATAGTTGGTTGTGTGAATGTGAATCTTCTTGGAGTAGTATCGTCAGTTATGCTCCAGTTTTGAAGATTTATCGGGGCATCGCCATAATTATAAAGTTCAATCCAATCGGGGAATGTATTTTCATTGGACACGGCGGAGACATTACTTGCCATAAATTCATTAATCCTTATAGATGGATACTTGTGATGTGGATTTACGATTCCGGGTGAACCGCCGGCAGAAACGCTTGCTCGCCAGTTCGCAGGGTCGCGAGAATCAGCAATCGGGTCTATAAGTTCAAGCGAGTATCCCGACCCATTTGCCAAACTATCCCACAGGCCTGCCGGATAATAACTAACAGATGAAATTATATTTCCCTTTGCATCCAGCAGTTCGATCGTTTCTCCTGAATTTGAAAGCTTTTTATTAAAATAACCAACGGGCGAAACACCCGGATATAAGGTGGAAAACGTAGAAGGATTAATAGAGGAGGCTATGACATAAGTTTGCCACGGTTTAATTGTAGTTCCATACGGAAACATAAAATCTATCCCTGTAATACTAAACCCCGATATATCGATGAGAGAACCGCCATAATTCATTATTTCAATAAATTCATATTCATCTCCCCAGGTAGGATTATACATAATCTCGGTTATTTTCAATGGAATGCCTATTTCATCAACCTGGAAAGGCGCTTCGGTGATAGCGCTCCAGTTCGTTTCGTAAAGAGTGCGCGCTCGGATGGTCATACTGCGAGACAGTCTGATGGGGTTGCCGTTTATGTATGGCATCGCCGAGGGCGCAATGCCGGCTGTGAACATCACACGCGGGTCATCGCCATTTGTTGTGAAATAAATTTGTCCGAATAAACAAGACATACTAAGCGGATAGTTTTTTCTTACTACCCCTCCGAACTTACTGAAGACCGGCGCATTACTTGATGCTATTAAACCGCGTTCTTCAAATTGTTGAAGTACATTTGTGCGGCGGCGTGGAATCCAGTTTGTAACTATAGTAAAATTGAAGTTTGAAATTACATTAAAGACAATAGATTCTAATTCATTATGTCTTTTAATTGCGTTTTCATTCATTAAAGCGCCACCGTTAAAAAAATGTTTATGAACTCTATCAATCCAGAGTTGTTTAAATTCTGAATTTAGAATAAGTCTTTTATAAAACTGCGCAACTTCTGTGCCACCTGCAAGTTCGTTTGTAAATAAATTCAACGTAGGAGGTCGGTTGTTAAAACCAAAGTCCCATTCATCGTCCCATAAGTAGTATCTAAAAATACCATTTGTAGAACGTTCTCTGGCTGATCTCCAGTTGTTATGAGGCCAGTCGCCTCCACCTACAAAATGTTTCAACAACAGATAATCGACAAAATTAGTAACATCAAATCGGCGCATTACACTTTTGTAAATCTCCGGTTTTGTGACATCTGCCGAATTGACGAAGCTTCTTAAACTATTCCATTCGATTGCATCACCTTCCTGCGCAACGCTGCCGATTGTGATTAAATCCCAGTCTTCTCCTCCGCCGTGGTGAGCCTGTAATGTTCCGCTTCTAACCCTTTCAGTTGGATTGTAATATCCTTTGTATTCGCCATTGATGAATAAATTTACAAATGTACCGCTTACCTCTACCTGTCCCTCATCAATTCCCAAACGTCGCGCAAGTTCATCTCTAATAAACGGATTCTGGTCATTCATCCCTGCTCTTAAGACCAATTGGTCAAAAATAGTAACAGGAATATTTGGAAACAATGGGTAGTTGAGTTTTGTTGGACCGTAATCACCACGAAAATAAAGTCGGAACGAAAACTTGCTTGTTAGCTGATAGCGCGGACGAATGTAGTTTGCCCCGTGAACACGGATACCGGCATCCACTTGAAAGCCACTATCACCGTTTATTTTAAAATATTCAACAGAAACAGACCTCTCCCATGCGCGTCCATGTTTGCTTGGATTGTGGTAATCATTTGTTCCCGACGCATACCAGATGCCATTTGAATAATAACCGCCGCCAATACCAATGATGCCTGTCGGTCCATATAAATTATTTGTGCTAATTACAAGCGACATAATCGGCATTGAAGTTAATGCAGAACTTAAACCAAAAAAATAACTCCGAGTAATCGTTTTTGATGGCAGGTGGTTTGTCTTAAACGCAGCTGCGCGAAATACGGTCGTTGAACTTATTGCAACAGGCTCTTTATAAACAAAACCATCAGTTAAAGAAGGTTCACTGCCGTTAGTTGTGTATTTAATTGTCGCATCCGGCGTGGTGGTGCTCAATGTTAGCCTGAATGGTTTATCAAAGACACCGTGATTGACGCTACAATAGACTGGGTCAACCACGCCAATTATTGTGCTAAGTGCGTTACTTTCGCGCGGTGTCGGAGTTTCATAGTAGATCCAGTTATTATTTTCATCAAGACCATACGAAAAATCGTTTCGTTGTTCAGGATATTTTATCAATCCACTGACCATTGTCCTTGGCTGTTCAGGCGAAAAAAGACCAAGAAATTCGCCATCTCGGGAAAGCTTAAAATTCGTGTGCAAATTGTTCGTTCCGGTGCTCTTTAAGTCCCTTCCCGAAGCAAAGACTATGATGAATTGGTATGGCTGCAGAATCCTCGCCGGAAAGACCCATTTACTTGGGGCGCAATCGTCGTCGCTCAATGACCAGCCTTTTAAATTAACCGGGTATGAACTGCGGTTTTGAATTTCAATCCAATCTTCAGCAGAACCAAATTCATCTCGCAATCCATTTTCGTTTCCCGCAATAAATTCTGTCATTATAAGTTGTGGCAACTCAACAGAAGAATCAATTGTATAACCCCACTGTCCGCCCACAAAACGATTTGTATTTAGCGAGTCGTCGCAAATCTCCTGTTCGGGCGACCATTCCACCTGAACAATCCCATTGCTATAAGGCTCAAATTTAAACAGATAAGGTCCTGCGGAAAAACCGCTAACATTTGTGCAAGGAGAACCGTTTATCAATAAGTCGTTGGGGCGAACATTTTGAACTGGCTCGTTAAAATAAATTTCAATCTGAGACAAGAATCGCACTGTTGAATCAGGAGGCGGATTAATCGATATTACGACTGGCGGATTTGTTTCGGCAAAAACAGTCAACGTCGCTACCCTGCTTGTTATTGAGCCGAGACTGTTTGAAATTACACAATAAAAATTAGCGCCATTATCCAGAGTTGAAACGGTATCTAAAAAGACCGTTGGAGATATTTCACGTTCAAGAACTGATCCATCCCTTAACCACTGATAAGAGAGCGGTTCAGCCCCTATTGCGCCCACATAAAAACTTGCCGATTCTTCATCGCTGATAATTAAATCCGCAGGTTGCGTTACTATTTTCGGCGCATTAGTGCTTATTACATAAGGTTGGAGGCGATCTCCGGGAATAGGTCGTTCAAAAGTCCCGTCCGGCAATTGCCAACCTACTGCGAGGTTATCCCCGCCCGCGCCTTCTTTATGCAGGGCTTCAACATAATACCGGCGACCAGCCTCAAGATAAATCGGTTCTGATTTCTGATTCGCTTCCTTATCCCACTGCCGCGAAGAAGTATAAGAATTTACATAAGCAATCAGCCGGGTTTTATAAGACGATTCGTCGGTGCTCAAGAATAATTGTGAATTATCATCGCTCGCAATCCAGAACGAATAATACCCGGGGACCGGCGGAATTAAATAACCGCGCATCCTTGTCCCGTAATAATCGCCGAACGAAGTTGGCGCTTCAAAGTTTGTCTGGTATGTTCTTAAATCAGGATAATACGGAAACTTCTCGCTCGCCGTGAGATTTGCTATGCTTGAACCGGTTATGTTCGTGTAAACTTCACGCAATATTGTTTGCCCGCACACAGATTGGTATAGCGCAACAAATAAAATGCAATTTAATACAAACTTGCCTTTCATTATGGACGGTAATTCTTTATCAAAATCTTTATGAAAAATCTAATAAAATATTTCACAAAATCAAATTTTTCTACCTAATAAAACAATTATTTGCTGCCCGGTTTTTGTGGCGGGATAGAGGCAAGGTCGGGAGGAAGTTTATCTGGTTCAAAAGTTTCAATATTAATCTTGATTATGTAAAATGCTGGAACACCGTGGTCAAGTGTACCGTCTGAACGGTCAACAATCATTGCCACACCAGCAACAACACCGCCATTTTTTCTTACTATATCCATCGTCTCTTTAACGCGTCCGCCCCTTGTTACAACATCTTCAACAACAAGGATTCGTTCACCCTGATGAATTTTAAACCCACGCCTTAAAACAAGTGCACCACCTTCTTTTTCCGCAAAAATGAACCTTGCCTTCAATTGACGCGCTACTTCCTGTCCTATAACGAGGCCACCCATAGCCGGCGCAATTACCGTCTGAACATTCAACCCTTTAACCTTTTCTGCCAACGCAGCGCCAAACTCTTCCACAGTCGGCATATCTTGAAGGGCAAGGGCGCACTGGAAATATTGACGGCTATGCAATCCGCTACGCAGAACAAAATGCCCTTCAAGTAGCGCCCCTGTCTCTTTAAATATTTTTAATGCTTCCTCTTGCGTCATACTCTTATGGTAGCGATTTTTTTAATGTATCAAAGGAAAAATTGTGAGGAGGTCTGCTTGTTGCCTCATAAATAAATTAAAACCATTGACAAATTGCGATTTTTGGTTAGTTTAATTACTTTTGGATTAATCTGAGTTAAATAGTAAGAATTAAGAATATGGCTAATACATTAAGCGCAGAAAAAAGAATACGGAAAAGCGAGAGATTAGCGGCGAGGAATCGCGCTGTTAAATCGCGCTTGAAAACGCTTGAGAAAAAACTGAATGCTTTGCTTAGCGAGGGGAAAACAGAGGAAGCGCGTAAATTCTGCAGTCAGGTTCACTCTGCCTTTGATAAGGCAGTAAAGAGCGGTGTTGTTAAAAAAGCCACTGCGGATAGGAAAAAATCTCGAATCGCTACGCGGATTAACTCTGCCGCCGCAAAATTAGTCAAAAAATAACAATCTTAAAAACCGCGACAATATTATTATTGCGGTTTTTTAGTTTTATTTTTACTTGAACATTTCTTGTTCAGTGCCAGACTATTAGAAAATCGTAATGAAAACGAAAACTTTAACTATTATAAGTCTGTCATTTATTGTAACTATGGGGAGCATAATTCAGTCCCAGTCGGCACAACCCACTTTTGGGTCGGATTTGAACTTTTTGAAAAAGTATAACATGGTCATAGTGTTATCCGATGCCGATGGTAAATCGCAGGTTGCTGTTGTCCCGGCATATCAGGGACGGGTAATGACATCAACCGCGCGTGGCGAAAAAGGGATAAGCTTCGGCTGGGTGAACAGAAAGTTGATTTCCACACGAAAATTTCAGCAGCATATGAATGCATTTGGTGGCGAAGATAGGTTCTGGCTCGGACCGGAAGGCGGACAATATTCTATCTTTTTTAAAAAGAACGATCCCTTTGACCTTGACCATTGGTTCACCCCTGCTGCAATTGATACGGAATCGTTTGATGTTGTAAGGTTTAATCCCTCCAGCGTTTTGTTTAGGAAGGATATTGCCTTAACAAATTACAGCGGAACTACTTTTAACTTGGAAGTGCAGCGGGAGGTTCGTCTTTCGAATCCGGAAATCTTGCTCCGTAAATTCGGTGTTGAACCTCCAAAAGGAGTTGCCACAACCGGCTATGAATCAGTCAATACGGTAAAAAACACAGGTTCGGATGCGTGGGTTAAAGAGACCGGTTTGCTATCAATCTGGATATTAGGAATGTTCAACGCATCCTCAAAGGCGACAATCGTTATCCCACTTGCGGATTCTGCAAACGGTAAACAGATGGAAGAGGTGTTAAATGATAAATATTTTGGTAAAGTTCCACCTGATCGTCTTGTAGTCCTCAATAATGTCATCTACTTCAAGGCAGACGCAAAATATCGTTCAAAGATTGGTGTTAAACCGCAGTTTTCTAAACCGGTTCTGGGTAGTTATGACGATGAAAATAAAGTCCTGACAATTGTGCATTTCACATTGCCGGAAGGCGTTAAGGATTATGTCAATTCAATGTGGGAATTGCAGAAAGACCCGTATAATGGCGACACTATTAATGCCTACAATGATGGAGTGCCAAAGCCCGGTGCAAAACAGATGGGCAAATTTTATGAACTTGAAAGTTCTTCACCTGCTCTGGCTTTGAAACCCGGCGAGTCTGCCACGCACGTCCATCAGACTGTTCATATTCAAGGCAGCGAGAAAGACCTTGATACAATAGCACAAGCAATTTTAGGAACAAACCTTAAGAATATTAAAACTGCTTTTGAGAAGCGGTAATTTTAGATTAATAATTTTAAGATTTATACTTGAGAACGGATTATAGATGGGGTTTAATTAATTTGCCGGGGCCCACAGAGTGTGGACTTACAAACCCCGCCAGGGCCGGAAGGCAGCAACGGTAGTCTGATCTGCATCAGCTGTGGTTACCCCGGCACTACATTGGCTCAAACTAAACAATCATAATATAGCCACAGTTATTTAATGAGCTACCTTGTTATAGCACGAAAATATAGACCGCAACGATTTGAAGATGTTGTGGGACAGGAGCACGTAACTCAAACATTGGCGAATGCCATAAAGATGGGGCGTATTGCTCATGCCTACCTATTTTGCGGACCACGCGGAACTGGAAAGACAACCATCGCCAGGATATTCTCAAAATGTCTTAATTGCACAAATGGACCCAGAGTTGATTTCGACGATAATGACCCGCGCTGCAAGGAAATTGCGGAGGGCAATTCGCTGGACGTGATAGAAATCGACGGCGCAAGCAACAATGGCGTTGAACAGGTAAGGCAACTGCGTGAAGCTGTCAGATATGCCCCGGCGGTTAGTAGATTTAAGATTTATATCATTGATGAAGTCCATATGTTGACGCAAGGCGCTTTTAATGCGTTATTGAAAACCCTTGAAGAGCCGCCACCTCATGTAAAGTTTATGTTTGCAACTACTGACCCGGAGAAAATCCCGCCAACAGTACTCTCTCGTTGCCAGCGATTTGATTTGAGGCGCATCCCTGTCAGATTAATCGTCGGTCATCTTTCTAAAATTGCGAAAAACGAAGGCATTGATATTGAACAGACCGCCCTTTTTGCTATTGCGCGGAATAGCGAAGGTTGTATGCGCGATGCAGAAGGTATGCTTGACCAGTTGATAAGTTTTTGCGGAACAAAGATTGTTGAAGCCGATGTCCTTGCAATGTTCGGAATTACATCTACGGCTCAGATTTCTGAACTCGCTGGCGCCATCATCAATTCTGCCCCGCAACAAGCACTCAAGATATTAAATGACCTGTCAAATTCAGGAAAAGAAATGACACGGCTCGTTGCCGATTTGCTTTCATATTTCAGGAATCTTTTGATACTTAAAGTCTCAAATTATGATGCCTCATTGATTGACGCAACCGAAGAAGAGTTAAAACTCTTGAAAACCCAGTCTGAATCTCTTACCCCTGATGTTCTAACACGAATAATGCAAGTTCTTTCTGATTGTGAGATGGGTTTGCGAGATGCGGTTTCTCGTAAAATCCTCGTAGAGTTAAGTCTGGTAAAGGCTATTCAGGAACGTTCGGCTGTTAGCGCAGATTTGATTTTAAAACATTTGCAACGGTTGCGAGAAGAAGATGCGGGTGTTGCAGCTGAAACACCAAAATCTTTATTAAAAGAATCGGCGGAACCAAAGTATAAAAGCACTGTTGCAACTAAAAAAGCGGTAGAATCTGCGGTTGATGCGCAAGTTGCTACTGTGCCAAGGGCTGATGAAAAATCCAGTTCGCTGCAACAATTGTGGTCGCAAGTCATCGAAGGTGCAAAAAGCCAGAGTTCATTTCTTCCAACGTTGCTTGGGCAATGTCAACCAGTTTCATCAGAACAAAATGTCTTAACGGTATCCGTTTCTCCCGATATACTGGGACTTCTTGATGATTCAAAAAATCGCGACATAATAAAGGAGATATTGTCCGGGCTGGGACATCCGGGCGTGGAACTGAAATTTGTTCAGGTAAATCCGCAGAGCGATCAGCAGCAGCCGACACAACCTCAGCCTGTCAAAAAGGCGGTTCAGCAAAAACCAAAGGCGCCTACTCAGCCGCCGGTATTAGAAAATATCGAAAAGCCAGTGAGCGTGGAAGATTTTAAAAATGACCCTTTGATAAAAGAAGCCCTTGAACGGTTTCGGGGAAGAATTATTGACGTGAAGAACAAATCTTAATCGGTTATAGTTGTTTTATGGCAAACATAGGAAAAATAATTAAACAGGCAGCAAAATTGCAGGCACAGGCTCAACAGGTTCAATCCCAGTTGGCAAACAAGACTGTTGAATCAACATCTGGCGGTGGCGCAGTGAAGGTTGTTGCAAAATGCAGCGGCACTTTAGAATCCATTAAAATTGACCCGCAGGTATTGAACCCTTCTGATGTTCAGCTGGTAGAAGAAATGGTTCTAATTGCGGTGAATCAGGCTCTTGAAAAGGCGCAGGAGGTCGTTAAAGACGAGATGGGAAAGATTACCGGCGGACTTGATATACCGGGATTAATGTAAAATGGGGCTTTTGCCTGAAACACTTGAACGGCTTGTTTCTCAACTAAATAAATTGCCGGGAATAGGAACGCGTTCGGCTGAAAGAATTGCGCTGTATCTGTTGCATTGCAATTCAAACGATGTTAAACAACTTGCGGAATTAATGTTAGCAGCGCGGGAACGCGTTCGGCATTGTTCAATCTGCGGCGCCCTGACTGAAACAGACCCCTGCCTTATCTGTTCTGATGACAGAAGAGATAGTTCAATTATCTGTGTTGTAGAAAAACCAACTGATATAATCAACATTGAAAAAACTGGCGTATTCAAAGGAAAATATCACGTTCTTGGCGGAAAAATCTCCCCTTTAAGCGGCATCGAGCCAGAAGATTTAAGGATAGTAGAATTAGAAAAACGAATTAACCAAGAAAATATTAAAGAGGTTGTTCTTGCGTTAGCCGCCGATGTTGAAGGCGACGCAACAAGCTTTTACATTGCAAAAAGACTTGCGCAGTATGGAGTAAAAATCTCTCGTATCGCCCACGGCATCCCCGCTGGTGGAGGGCTTGAATATGCCGACCAGGTCACATTAAGCAAGGCTCTGGAAGGAAGACGTGAAATCGATAAATAATTCAAAACTATTGGTATTTGACCTCGGAAAGGTGTTTGTAGATTTTGATTACAAAATACCCATCAAACAACTTGCTAAAAGATGCGCCCTATCAGAAGAAGAAATCTATAAACGGCTAATCAAATCGCCTCTCTTTATGGAGTTTGAATCCGGGCTAATTTCTACTGCCGAATTTTTAAAAAAGGCTAAAGAAATTTCGGGATTTAATGGCGAACCAGAAGAATTGATACCGTATCTGCTCGAACACTTTAGACTAATTACACCAATGATAGATTTGCATCGGCAATGTAAAGCGCTTGGCTATAAAACCTTTTTGTTTTCTAACACAAACGAACTTGTAATTGCCTATTTCAGAAAAGTGTTTCCGTTCATCAATGAATTTGATGGACATATCTTTTCTTATGAATACGGCTGTATGAAGCCAGATTCTCGACTTTATAAAATTCTTGAGAAAAAGAGTGGTTATAGCGGCGACAAAATTGTCTACATTGACGACATTCCTGAAAATATTAATAAGGGACTTAAATTCGGCTGGCAAGCCTTTGTTCACAAAGATTACGAGACAACTAAAAACCATCTTATCGAACTGGGAATCCTGCCGGACTCTTTTAACTCATAATGGATAATGTAAAGATAACAATCAACGATGAAGGTTTAACCCCAATTCTGGTATATCTACCAGGCATCCACGGCGACGCCTCGCTCGGTAAAGAATTCCGTAAATACGTGGCTGGCAAAATTTGTTTTGTTGAAATTGAATATCCGCCAAACGAAAATTGGGAACTGGACGATTACGCAACTTCAATCATCTCTGCCCTTACTCGTAGCGGCGTAAAAGAGTGCTGGCTATTAGCTGAATCTTTTGGCTCACAAGTTTCATTCGCTATTGCCTCTAAAAAGTGCGATATCAAATTCAACGGGATTATCCTTGCTGGTGGTTTCGTTAGACACCCCTTTATCATCGGCGTCAAAATCGTAAAATGGATAACAAAACTTATGCCGATGTGTTTGATAGATTTGTGGTTAAAAATATATGTTGCTGTTTGTAAATTCTTTTTTAAAAGAGAGCGCAAAGACAAAAAAGTTATAAAGGATTTTGCAAGAAACCGTATTGATGACGCCGACCGCCGCGCAATTATTAAACGATACGAACTGATAATTAAAAACGACCTCCGATTAATTGCAAAAGAGACAAAAATCCCGATTTATTTTTTAGCCGGTAGATGGGATATAATTGTGCCGTGGCGACCAGTGCTAAAATGGTTAAAGAAAAATTGTCCCGCATTTAAAGATTTTAAAATAATAAGCAGCGCAGACCATCCTGTTATTGCAAATGCGCCGGAAACATCGGCAAAACAAATATTAGATTGGCTTGGTGTAAAATAGGATTTATAGAATTTTATTTAACACGGATGAACAAGATATTTTATAAGACACAAGACACACGGATGAACAAGATACAAGATACAAGATACAATTCTTTATCCTGT
>JAKPVM010000299.1 GCA_029572555.1 Verrucomicrobiota bacterium
GCATCCTTGCTGAGAATATATGTTATATAGGAGCAAGGATGCTCCCCAGCACATTGCAATTTAATCCACAGGCAGCAAAAGATTTATATTGAAGATTTTCTATTTTCTGAAAGTCTAATTTTTGTATGAGAAAGACGATATCATTAGCAATAAGTATGTTTAGTTTTGTTTGCGTTACGGTTTTTGGCGCAAACAATCCATTTAATCCATTTATAGGCAACTGGGCATTAACAATTCCTGGCGGTGGAGCGGGCTGGCTGGGAATAAAAGAGGAAAACGGCAAACTTACCGGTAGTATCTTATGGGGCGGCGGAAGCGTTGTGCCAGTCTCTTCTGTCAACGTTGAAGGAGATACCCTTGTGGTTACGCGGGTTTATAATATTAAAAAGAAGGATGCTTCCGGTAATACTGTAAATGTGAAAGAAGTTGAAACAATCCGGGCGACACTTGACGGAGATAAAATGAATTTAACCACTGAACGCGACCGCGGTGATGGCAAACCATCTAAAAAGACACCATTCACAGGAAAGAGAATCCCACCATTGCCTCCAAAACCTGATTTGAGCAAAGTCAAATTTGGCGAGCCAATTGTATTGTTTAACAGCAAAGATTTAACAGGTTGGCGACTTATTGACCCAAACGCAGCGAATGGGTGGGGCGTTGAAGACGGTATTTTGAGAAATAAAGCAGAACAAGAGCAGGGAAAACCTCACAAGAATTATGGCAATCTTAGAACAGAGAGAGAGTTTGAAGATTTTAATTTGAAATTAGAAGTTCGCGTTCCGAAAGGCGGAAATAGTGGAATTTATTTGCGCGGGATTTATGAAGTCCAGGTTGCTGATTCTTATGGAAAGCCTGCGGAATCACACGGAATGGGCGCAATATATAGTCGTATTACGCCAAAAGTTAATGCAGCAAAACCTGCGGGTGAATGGAATAGTTTCGACATCACACTTGTTGATAGGCACGTAACTGTAATTTTGAATGGCGAAAAAATTATAGATAATGAACCAATCCTTGGTTGTACCGGCGGCGCTCTCTGGTCTGATGAATTCAGACCGGGACCGCTATATCTTCAGGGCGACCACACTTCCGTTGATTACCGAAATATTGTCATTAGGCCAGTAGTTAAATAACGTTGTTAATCTTATTAAAAGGCGAGCTTAATGGCTCGCCTTTTTTATTTTAATATTAGATACAATTTACATCAAATTCGTTTACATTCGTTTTGATTTTAAAACGGCGGCAGCGTGGCGGGCATAATGACCGTGAAGGTCCTGGCTATATTGTTTCAACACTTTTTCTCCAATCCCTTGATAATCCCCGCACCGATACAAAGCCCGCGCAAGAACAAGTTCTGTCAAAGCGGCATTTCGTGTGGTTGTATCCGTACCTGAAGGCGGATTTTTAATTAAGGCAGTTTTTATATCAGTAACTGCGTTTCCACTAATTCCGGGCATTTGCAACAATTTCGCAAGAACAGGACAGGCTCGGCTATCATTTAAATATTCAAGGGCAAGGGCAACTGCCCTGAAATGAGAAAACTCGCTTGAAGGTTGCAACTGTTCAGCCTTTTCGAGTATTGCGTCAATCGCCCGTTTATCCCGTGTCTTCCCTGCGGCTATGATATAACTATCAAGCGGGCTTGAACTCGGTCCAAATTGTCCCATACCTGTATAACGCCAGCCTTTATCCCATTGCGAATTTTTAATTTTTTCTATCAACACGTCAATCCCGGCATTACTCCCAAGTATTGCAAGGATATGCGCATAAATTAGTCTTGCTGAACTATTGTTAAAAGATTTCAACGCCTTCTCCAATAACGGAATAGATGTCTGTTGATATTCAAGAATAATTTCGAGTTTCTCATAATTATTCGTTACCCTTTGGACTGCATCAGCAATTTGCGAAACCGGGAGCGCAGGAGAATCTTCCTCGGTTAATATGGATTTTGGCAAAATTTCTTTTTCAACAAGGTGTTTCTGAAGTTCTCTAATATTGAGACCTCTTGTGGAGATGCCATTTTTAGCAATCATAGCAGCAGCAACACCGGCGGCATAACCTTGATTTTGAATATCCGGCTGCATTCGTATCACTGGCAAAGCGTCCCTGTGGGCGCTTACGCCAAGGCCTGTGACAATTATGCCATATAAACCTTGTGGCAGAAGAGATCGATATGGCACTCGCACAGCAATTTCTTCTCTGCCGGGTGGACGGAGGAAAAAGATTGGGTGTATTGTGTAACCGTGCGTATCAAAATTACTTTTTGCAATTACGATAGTGTCGCGAAAAGTCTTCTTCAACATCATATCCATAGGCGTTAATGTATAATCGCCGACAATTTGTCTTCGTTCGCGAGTGTCAATAAGCTGGCTTAAATCGTAAGCCCATTTGAATTTATCTCTTGCCGAAACAAATACCCGCCAAATATCAACAATGTCGCTATCATCAATAAAAGTAAAATCGGTGTTTATGTAACGAGCACGGGGTTCTCTCTGTGGGAGTCCGGCGCCTTGAATAGCAATTTCTGTATCATCGGTATATGTGCATTTTGCGCCAGCGGCAGCGGCAATATCAGCATTACCGGTTGAATCAATAACTACCTTTGCTAAAACTATTCCAGTTCCCATTGGCGTTGAAACAACGACCCCTTTAACTTTGTTGCTTTCTACTAACACACCAGATCCAAATGTCCCAAACCAGATATCAACACCCGCCTTTCTGAGTTCCTTCCGATACCACTCGCTTTTTATATCCGGCATCCACACGCTACTTGTTCGAACATCAAGCCCGCTCA
This sequence comes from Verrucomicrobiota bacterium, assembly GCA_029572555.1. GTDB lineage: Bacteria > Verrucomicrobiota > Verrucomicrobiia > Limisphaerales > JAKPVM01 > JAKPVM01. The sequence goes on from JAKPVM010000299.1 coordinate 2,798, forward strand.
TTTTTGCCACACCCAAATCAATTTCTTTAGTAAATCCAACCCTATTCCCGAAATAATAACTACTGATTAAACCAGCAGTTCCAACGCCACCAAGCGAATAAAGATGTTCAATTAACAACGTGCGAACACCTTGACGCCCCGCTGCTATTGCCCCTGGCGCCCCGCCTGTCCCACCACCAACAACAACGACATCATATTCACCAATTACAGGTAAGGTAGTAATGTCTTTGGCAATTGATTTAGATCCTTCCAGGCGATGATAACTATGCTGTTCAGTAAATCTAACCTCTCCGCGAACTGGATTTGTTGCTTGTCTTCCGACAACTTTAAACGGAGTAGACAGATTTATATTTTTACTATTTTCAAAAGCAACTTTTCCAATTCGTTCGCCAATAGCCATTATATTGACAGGACGGCTTAACTTTGAAGCTACTTGTTTAGGCACATCAGCGGCGGCGCTTAAAACAAATAGATTAGACATCCCTTCTGGTTGAAAACACTCAACCGGGAAGTTTTCTGCCCCATTCCATTCACTAACGCTTTTTTGTCCCTTAAAAGTTTGTTGTGGAATTGCAAAAAGAACTTCAGAAGAATCAACGCAATTTGTTGTCAATGTCCAATCTCTTGCCATTTGTTCTGCTATGGCAAGAGAAGAAAAACTGTTATCATCAAGATGGACAAGGATTTTGTATTCGTAGACGGGATATGTTTCACCTTTTCTACCAGTTGCAACAACGGGCGGTTGACGTTTTATTAATTGAATGTTTTCTCCCTTTTCTGGTTCTCCGCCAACCACAACCCGATAAAACTCCTGTGTACCGGGCTCAAACGAAGTGAACTTAACGCCAGCCATTTTAGCAACTACATTGTGCATAGTTGCATCTATGATAACTTTTGCAAGGATAGCCTGTTTCCCCGAACGATTTGCTATCACTATGCCTGCAGGATTGCCTTTACTATCGCGGATAATGTCAATTGGATATGACCAGAACAAGAACTTAACCCCAGCATCAATTAGACTATGGTCATAAGTTCGCTTTACCTGCATCGGCGTAACTGCGCGTATTGCGCTGATTGATTGGCTAACTTTTTCTTCCGCTTGTTTCTCAACTACTATTTCCCCGAGCAACATCCTCTTTGCATCGTTGCTTTTAAAGACCGAAAACTTTAAGTATTTTGCCTTTATAGGTTGGACTTTTGCGTTCAAATCCAAAGCTTCGCCTTCATAATTACCAGTCCCCTGGTCTTTGTTTTTTATTTCCGTTAACGGCTTCCAACTATTGGCATCGTCGCTATAAGAAACCAATACCCGGCTGACCTCAAAATCACTAACACGTTGATAAACCAACAGATGAACCTTACCTATGGTCTCTGACTGTTTCAATTCAACTATAATATTTACATCATCATCATATTGAACACTCTCACTCGCTGCGCTTTTCCATTTACCATCGCAAAGGACTCTTGGTGGCGTTGTATCCGGGTGCACCTTTGTAGTTGATTTATCGGCTTTATAAGTGAATAGCAAAGATGAGCCTATGCTTATTTTGGAAATCTCAACTGGTTTAAAAACTTCTTTTGCAAGTTCCGTAAGTGGCTTTTCAGTCGGCTCAAGCCATAATCGGTAGGCAGAACAAATATCTTCTCCAAGAAATGAACGTTCAGAGATTAAAAATACTCGCGCCCCGGACTTTGCAGCTGAGACGGCTGCAGAAACTCCACCGCTTGTACCACCAACCACAACAACATCCACATCGTCAAACATCGGGATATTGTCGGCAGGTAAGATGGCATCAGACGCAATAAGAGAATAACAAACCGAAGCAATTCCGCTAAAAACTGACAACCGCTTCATTTTTAATCTAACCTTTTGACTCTAATATTTTTATATCTAGTTACGCTTTTTGGATCGTGAGCCTGTAATGCAAAAGTCCCTTCTCCTATGACTCTTGCAAAATCTTTGCCCGGTTTTTTATCTGGCGGTTCGGTGTAGTCAACGACTGTTTTACCATCAATTTTAACTATAACCCTTTTGTCTTTGACAATTATATGCTGCGTCCACCACTTGTTATCCTGAGCAGCAGACTGGCGAACATTTACTACATCATAGATACTGCCTGTTTTCTTCCAATCGCCGTGAGTATTGTTGACCTGCACCTCAAAACCCTCGCGAGGCCAGTCCCTTTCTTGATATTTTGTATGAAAGTAGATACCGCCATTTGAACCGGGTTCGGTCATAACATCTACTTTTAACTCAAAGTTCTTAAATGGCTTCGGGTCGCCGACATAAAAAAGATGACATCTATCGCCCCGTGTAACCAACGCGCCATCTTCTATTTTCCAGGTATTTGTATTTTCGTTAGCCATTTTCCATCCATTGAAGGTCTTTCCGTCAAAGATAGGGACAAAACCGTTTTCGGGTTCAGCGGCTGAAAGATGGGGCAATGCTCCAAGAACGTATATGATTGCTAACGCAATGATTTTCTTCATAAATTAATCTTACTTAACCAACAAGTCATAGCCAAGAAATAAAATCAATGGCAAATTCTAAATTATAAAAATCAACCAAAATGGATTTTAAAGTTCTAAATAATATTACAAAAATCCTTTAACACTTACCCCATGCGCGCAGTGTTTGAAGACATTTTTCCACGCTTATTAATGGAGGAAAAGCGTCGCTCTCATATTCAACAATATACCATTCGGTCTTGCCGATTTTTTCACAAGTTTTAAAGATTTCCTTCCAGTTCAAATCATCTTCTCCGAATAATGCCTTCGGATTATTCTTTGCATACGGCTTAATATGCACTGTTTTTGCGCGTCCCGGATATGTTTTCAAATAAAAAACAACTTCTCCGCCGCCGTGCATTGCATTGCCCACATCAAATTGCATAACCACATCTTTTGAGACACGGCTGAAAAAGATATCCCACGGTTTCTCTCCTTCCATTTCCTTAAACTCTGCCGAATGATTGTGATAGCCAACAAGCATTTTATGCGGTTTTAACTTTTTAGAAATTTCATTAAATAAATCCGCAGTATCCTGCCAGGCTTTCTTGCTGTTTGTATATTTTTGAGGAAGCCCGGGCACAATTAAATATTTGTTTCCAATAGTTTTATTAAATTCTACTGTCTTTTCCAAATTATCGCCGAGTAATGTGTCAATTTGAATATGTGTTCCACAACACTTCAATCCATTATCATCAAGCATTTTCCTTAAAGTCTTTGCGTCGCGTCCATAATACCCTGCAAACTCAACAGCTTTATATCCCATCTTGCCAACAGCAGCGATTGTGCCGGGCAGGTCTTTTTCGCATTCTCCCCTAACGGAATAAAGTTGAAGCCCGATGGGTATTTTCTTTCCGCCATATTCCTGTCCTATCAAAGATGGAATAGCTGTGGCAAATGCTGAGCCGAATATGGTTTTTTCAAAAAAACGCCGACGGGATATATCTTTTTTATTCATAGGTTCTTAATAAGGATTTTATTATGCAATGTCAATATGAATTGGTAGATTATTTCTAACCCTTGCAAACATAATATCAATCCACAAAAATTCATATTTAAATGATTTGACGCTGTGGGTATGACAAAATTCAATCTGTTGTCTTTTTAATTATTAAATCAAGATATGGCTGATAAAAACCGCGATGTACATTGTTACCAACGTTTATGAGAAATCTCTCGTATTTTCCCTGCGGTTTAAACTGCCATAAAATACGCCTTATTAGACTGCGACCTCTGTTAAAGAGCGCGAGCGAATTTACTATCTCCAAACTGTTCACATTGCCGATTGCAATTTCAAATTCATGATAACTTATCCCGCGTCCACGCCGCAAAAAATGAAGCATTGAAGAATCGTTTGCTTCGCGATATTGACCGGAAATAGTTTTCCTTGGACTAAATTTAGAGTACTTAAAAGCAAGGTCATCTGGCAACCAGTGGAAGAATGGCAAACAAGAAGTGTGGTCGTCAAAATACCAGAGCCTATTCGGAGAACCCGTTATACACCAAAACTTATTCTTTTTTAACATCTTATACGTGCTGCTTATTGCGGCAATTCGCTCCTGCATAGTCATGTGTTCAAGCGCAGCAAAAAAAACAATAAGATCAAAATCCGTATTCTTGAAAATCTTATGAACATCAACTGCGTTTGCGTTCACAAATTGCGCCTGAACATCATATATCTTGCACCGATTTTCTGCTACAACGAGGTCTTTTCCAACAATATCTACTCCGATTACATCGGCGCCCTGCTCCGCGAGGGCAACTGTTGAACTCCCCGTCCCGCATCCTATTTCAAGAATTTTTGCCCCTTTAAGTTTCACAGAAGAATCAAGCCAGGTTATAATGTTTTCTCTAAAATTATTTAATCTCCTGAATAAATGGTCCTCAAAATCTTCCTTGCCCTCTGGCGAAGAAAGATAATCCCGGTCGGATTGAAAATATTTTTCAGAGATATGTTTCTTGAGTTCGTTGGTTCTGTCAGTATCAAGTTTTTTGAAATTAACAGCAAGATAACTCGGAGCAGATGGCAAAAGCAATTTTTTTAATATATACATTGTCTACAATTGTTTTCTTGAAATGATGACTGTTGTCCAATTTTTCATAGTTTATTTATTATCTCCACGCAGGTATTTAGCAACCGCTTCGGTTCTTGACCTTACCTGCAATTTCTCATAAATCCGCCGAATATAAGTTCTCACTGTTTCATAACTAATCCCGAGTTTATCTGCAATTTCCTTATATAAAAAGCCTTTTGCAAGACATTCAAGAACCTCTTGTTCGCGAGTAGATAAATTTTCCGATGGCAAAGTCGAATCTGCTCTCTGAAACGACTGCACCACTTTTCTTGCTATGTGGGTTGTCATTGGTGAACCACCTTTATAAACATCGCGAATCGCCTCAAGTAGTTCATCCTTTGATGTTCGTTTTAATAAATATCCTGTTGCACCGGCTTTTAATGCATTAAAAATATTATCTGTGTCTTCATAAACAGTCAGCATAACAATTAGAATTTTTGGAAGAATCTTTTTCAGTTCGCTAACGCATTCAACGCCGTTCATACCGGGCAAATTAATGTCCATCAAGACCACATCGGGTGGATTTCGCGGTATTGCTTCCAGAGCCTCTTCCGCAGTTGCATACATACCAACGCAACTAAAACCATCAGCCCGATTAATCACTTTACCAAGCGTATTTCTTAATTGCGCATTATCTTCTACTATGGCAACTGTTATTGGCATTTTATATATTATGAACCAAAAATATTAACAATCAAGCAGGCTTCAATGGATAAACCAATTTAACAACGGTGCCACCCTGCTCCAACTTATTAATATAAAATTCACCACCTATGTCCTGAAGTCGTTTTTGCATATTCAAAACGCCGCTCCGTTTTTTAGATGCCACAGCATCAAAACCAGCAAATCCAACACCATCATCGCAAAGTTCAATTTCAAATTTATTGTCTTTTATTTGGATTTTAAGCGTGGCTTCTTTTGCCTTTGAATGACGAGCAATGTTCGTTATTGCCTCTTTGGTAGCTAAAAATAGGTTATGGCGCACATCAGGAAGAAGTTGTATATCTGGCAAGGAGGCAGGGATATCATTTCTGAATCGTATGCCAGCAGAAGATAGATAATCCTGCGCATATTTACAGATATAATTTGCAAGACTTTCAACAGTGTCATTTGCTGGGTTGACAGCCCAGACAATTTCGTCAAGCATTCGGGTCGTCTCTCTTGCAGTCTGTTTAATCTGTTGCGAATGAGATTCAATTTCTTTAGGAAACTCTTTGTCCCCTTCAATTAGTTCAGCAACTAATGCAATTTGCGTAAGATTTGCGCCAAGCTGGTCATGGAGGTCTCGCGCCATACGAGATCTTTCCCGTTCAAGCATCTCTTTTTGTTTCAATTTTTCTAATTGGAACTGCAATTTTCGCGTTGAAATTCTATGAACTGTGATAGTTATTGAACCGATTATAAAAATTGAGCATAAGATGATAAACCACCAGGTCCTATAAAATGGTGGTTGAATAATCAAATTTATTGTAGCCCCGTCTTCATTCCATATTCCGTCTTCATTACAAGCGATGACATTGAACTTATATTCACCGGGTGGCAATTTATTATACCTCACAATGCGAGAATTACCGCCATCGTTCCATGAATTATCAAGTCCAGTAAGTTTATATTTGAATCTTGCCCGTTCGGGTGCGCAAAGGTTCAAACTTGCAAATTGAATTTCAATCCATTGTTTTGAAGGCGAGACTGTAATGGTCTCCGGACGTATCAGGCAGATTGAATTTGTGAACACCGGTTCGCCGTCAAGGACAATGGATTCAATCATAACAGGCGGCGGATTAGGGTTTAATTTTTGCTCTTCGGGATTGATGCTGATTAGTCCCTTAATTGTCGGAAACCATAATTTACCATCTCGGGTAAGACAGGCAGATGGTTGCGAACCAAATGAACACTCACCTGTGGGCAAACCGTCAGCCTTTCCATAAATACGAAAATAAATCGTCTTTGTATTGCCACTTAAAAAGTCGTAAATTTCCTTTTTTGAAACGCGCAGCAAACCAGCACTTGACCCCATCCATAAATTCCCTTTCTTGTCCTCTATGATAAATCCGATGTTATTACAAGGCAATCCATTGGCGCTTGTAATTTTAAACCAGCGGTTAAAATGGATAGCAATACCACCACTTGTGCCTGCAACAATAACATTTTTATCTATAATACAAATCGAGTTCACCGTATTACCGGGCAAGTCGGTATCCAAATGAATCTTTTCAATAGTGTTATTTGTTAATATATTAATTCCGCCTCGCGCCGTACCAATCCACAAATTACCATACGAATCTTCATTTATCGCCAGAACATTATCCGATGAAAGACCATCGGCGGTTCTATATATCTTCCAATTCCTGCCGTCGTATTTAGCCAGTCCCTGACGAGTTCCAAACCACAAGTTCTCTTTCTTATCCTGAAAAATAACTTGAACGACACCTACAAGAGATTCCTGACCGATAAATTGAAATCGTGAACCTGTAAGTTTGAACAATCCGCCCCAGGTCCCCGCCCATAAATTGTTTTTATCATCGCAAAACACACTTCTTACTGAGCTGTTAAACAAACCATTCGTTAAGTTGAATACCTGTAATTTGCCATCAAAAAAGCGTCCAACAACACAGCTCATTGGGTCGATGGCATTGAATCCGAACCAAAGATTTCCTTTTAAATCTTCGCATATAGATTGGGCTGTCATACCAAACGATTCAGGCAAAACATTAAAGAAAGATCGTTTAATGCGGTTAAGCCCGCCGCCATCGGTTCCCACCCATAAAGTGCCTTCTCTGTCAACAACAAGCGATAATATGTAATTGTGAGACAATCCATTTTCGGTCGTGAGATGGACTGAATTTGACGAATTTATGATAAAAACGCCAGCGCCAAGTGTTCCGACGATTATCTGTCCGTTCTCTCCTTCGCACGCTGCCATAATTGGTAAAGCAGAATTCCATTGGTAAGCGCCAAAGTCCTCTTCAATTTTAGCCTTCTTGTATCTTCTTATCTTGCCATCTGCCAAAACCCAGTAACCATCTTTTTTGCTTTTTAATATGAAATCAAGTTTTCTAAATGGCTGTGAACGAAGAAGTGGAAGTTCCTTTGAATCTACATTTTTAATAGGACCAATCACTGAAAGACGACGGTCAGTGGCGACAATAATTCCGCCATTTTCGCCCGGAATTACAAACCTGACATTTGAGGGGAAACCGTATTCATAGTTCCAAATATCGACCCTTTTATCTTTATAGCGAGCCAGTTGACCATCCGCAGTGTAATGCCAGACCGCGCCATCATCGTCTTGGCATATTGAAACTACCCGATTAAAGCTATTGCTTCCTCCGATGTCAATTTTGATTATCTTATCCGGTCTGGCAAGAAAAACTCCTGCGGCTTCTGTGCTTATCCAGACATTGCTGGATTTATCTTCAAATAGCGAAACAACACGGCTATCAGTAAGTCCAACGGTATTATTTTCATCAAACACGGTAAACCGCAATCCATCAAATCGCGCCAATCCATTCAGTGTGCCGACCCATAAATATCCGTTGCGGGATTGCATCATTGAAATGACGGAGTTTTGCGGAAGCCCATTCTCCGTCTGGAATACATCGATTATAAAATTTTGCTTTGAATCGCAATTTGAAACAAACTCCCCTACAAAAATAGAGAGCAAGATTATTAGAAGGATAAATAATCTATTCGCCTTTACTAAATGCCTGCAAAGGTTTCGTTTTATTTTCCGTTTCAATATAAGTTGACAGTTTGTTTAATCTTCATCGTCTTTAATGCCCTGCATTCGTTTTGTTGGGCATCCTGATCGCAACCACCCATTAACAAACATATCAAGTTCTCCATCCATCACGGCTTGCGCATTTGAGGTCTGGATACCTGTTCGGAGGTCTTTAACCATCTTGTAAGGATGAAAGACATAGCTCCGGATTTGATTTCCCCATGATATGCTACCTTTCTCGCCATAAAACCTTTCCATCTCAGCCTTTTGCATATCCTGACGCAGTGCGTAAAGTTTTGAAAGCAACATCCTCATTGCCGTAGCCTTATTTTGCCCCTGTGAACGTTGCGCCTGCGATGCTGCAACGATGCCTGTGGAAATATGCGTAATTCTTACCGCAGTTTCCACCTTGTTTACGTTCTGTCCGCCTTTTCCGCCAGAACGATAGGTATCAATTTTTAGTTCACTCGGCGGGATTACAATTTCTGTATCGTCTTCAATTTCAGCTATAACATCAACGCTTGCAAAACTTGTATGGCGACGTTTATTTGCATCAAAAGGCGAAATTCTGACGAGGCGATGAACCCCGCGTTCTGCCTTGCAATAGCCGTAAGCGTTTTCTCCTCTTACAATAAAAGTTGCGCTCTTTATACCCGCAGTTTCACCTGTCAAGATATCTGTTAATTCGACTTCCCAACCGCGTAAATCACACCAGCGCTGATACATACGCAAGAGCATCTCTGCCCAATCTTGCGCCTCTGTGCCACCAGCGCCGGCGTTAATGCTTATAATGCAATTATTATGGTCGTGCGGACCGTTCAAAAACACCTGCAACTCTAACAAATCAAGTTCTTTTAAAAACTTCTCTGTATCCTTTTGTAGTTCAGTCGCGTGAACGCTTGATTCTCCTTCTGCCTCTGCTGCGCATAATTCAAGCATAACCTTTAAATCATCAAGTTTTTTATGACTCAATATAACAGGTTCTACCTTCTTTTTTAACTGACTTAACTCGTCTATTGTTTTTTGAGCGTTTTCGCGATTATCCCAGAAATCTGGTGAAGCCATTTTTGATTCAAGTTCAGCAATCTTTTTTTGGAGATTTTCAATGTCAAAGAAACCTCCGTAAGTAACGAAGTTTATCGTCGGCAACAACTATCTGTTCTTTAATATTTTCTAACATAACTAATAATACCAATAATTAATTTAAGAAATTTCAATACCCTTTTCTTTTAATACATTAAACATCATTGACATTGTTTTTTCAATAGCGCCTCTGTTTTCGTTAATCACTTTTAACGCATTATCGCCGAGTTTTTTTGCAAAGTCGCTATCTTTCAATATCCGTTGAAAAACCGCTTCTAATTGAGACGCATCCTTGACCTGAATAGCAGCCTGACGATTAAGCAGGATTTTAACGATTGCCAAAAAGTTTTGCATATTTGGACCAAAGACAATTGGTTTGCCAAGCGCTGCGGGTTCAATTGGGTTTTGACCGCCTTCAGCAGTAAGACTTTTCCCTACAAAAACAACTGTGGCAACCTTATAAAATTCTTTTAGTTCTCCTGTCGTATTCACAAGCAAACATTGAATTGAGCCGGGCTCATAACGTTTTTCTTGATTAATCCCGGTTCTCAAAACAAAAGAAACTTCCAGAGCCTCTAAAACATCCACAACACTTTTAGCCCTTTCAAAATGGCGCGGAACAAGAATTAAAAACAAATCCGGGAATTGTTTTTTTAAATTGATAAAGGTTCTTGTAAGAACCTCTTCTTCGCCATTATGAGTGCTTCCGCCAACAATTATCCTGGCATTCGGAAAAACACCGATTTTATTTAGCAAACCTCTTACATCAAGATTTCCTCCACCAATTGCGCTGGAAGTATCAAACTTTAAATTGCCTGTAATAAAAACACTCTCCGGTTTACATCCTAATTTTATCAGCCGCTCTTTATCTTTTTCGTCACAACATCCCACAGTGGCAAAAGAATTAAATATTTTCTTAAATAAAACGCCGAAACGTTGATACCCATTGAATGAACGTTCCGAAAGTCTTGCGTTTACTAAAAACACCGGTATATCTTTTTTTTGTGCCGTCCACAAAAAATTAGGCCAGATTTCAGCCTCCACGATAACAATGAATTTCGGATTTATTAATTTAAATGCCCTGCTAACAGAGAAGAAAAAATCAATCGGGTAATAAATTTTTTCAACCACTTCTGGTAAACCCTTTAACAGTCCTTCCATACCTGTGGAAGTAGTAGTGGAAACGACAAACTTAAAATTCCTTAACTTAGGCATACTCTCTTTAATCAAACGAATGCAAATATTTACCTCTCCAACACTGACAGCGTGAAACCACACAACAGGTTTGTCGCAAATTCTTTTTCTAAATTGGCTATTATAAAATCCAAATCGTTCAAAAAATTTATACTGCCAATTGCCTCTTCGCCACATCTTCCAGAAATAATATGGCGCGCTAAGTATGAAAAATAATAAAAAAATGATATTATAAACCAGACGTATCATTAGTATTTTTACGAGAATTGTTTTTTGCCAGGACGCTATGTCTATTGCTGTAAGTAAAATAAATTACCAAACCTATCAATAACCATACAAGAAGTCGCATCCAGGTCACGCGCGGAAGAGATGCCATCAATATCAAGGCTGATAAAGAGCCGGCTGGGGCAACAAACCATACATACGGCACCCTGAAGTTTGCCTTATATTTTGGATGCCTAACTCTCAACACTAAAACACCAACTGAAACAATTAAAAATGCCAGTAGCGTGCCGATTGAACAAAGTTCACCAGCCTCGCGAACGCTAAACATTGCCGCAAAAAACGCAACTATTAATCCTACTACAATTGAGGTTAAATATGGCGTTTTAAATCGCGGGTGGGTTTTATGTACAAATGGTGGCAGAAGTCCATCGCGAGCCATTGCAAAAAATACACGAGATTGTCCATACAACATTACAAGAATCACCGATGTAAGCCCTGCGATAGCCCCCAATTTGATTAAACTTGCCATCCATCCCATTTTAGCGTGGTCTGCTGCTCGTGCTATTGGGTCAGGCACATTTAATTCTTTATAAGAAACAATACCAGTCACGACAGCTGAAACAAATATATACAACAATGTACAAATAATAAGCGAACCAATTATACCGATAGGCATATCTCGTTTTGGATTCTTAGCCTCCTGAGCGGCGGTGCTTACTGCATCAAATCCTATGTATGCAAAAAATACAACGCCAGCCCCCGTCAATATTCCACTCCAACCATAAGCCCCCCATTTTCCCTCATTTGGAGGAATAAACGGCTTCCAATTTTGCAGATCTATTGCCATTGCGCCTACAACAATAAAAAGTAATACCACTCCGACTTTTATAATCACAATTATATTATTAAATGTTGCCGACTCCTTTATCCCAATCACAAGCAGCGTTGTTACAATGAACACAATTAAGACTGCGGGCAAATTAAATATCGAGATTACCTGCTGTAATGATGAAGGGTCTTCGCCGACAGATTTTAATTTATCCAATAACGACGGTGTTACAAAATGCCACCCATCTGAAATATTTAACAAAGAGGCAACTGAATTTGAAATTAATATATAATGTGACCCATGAGCGCCTGCCAATTGTGGAGGGAAGTCAATACCCCACCCATTCAATAGACTCACCACATAGCCCGACCACCCAATTGCCACAGTGATTGCGCCAACAGCGTACTCAAGTACCAAATCCCATCCTATTATCCATGCAAATAATTCTCCCAATGTAGCATAGCCATAAGTGTATGCGCTGCCGGAAAGCGGGACTAACGACGCAAATTCGCTATAGCATAGCGCTGCAAAGATTGATGCAATTCCTGCGAGGGTAAAAGACAATACCACAGCCGGACCGGCATTTAAGGCGGCGACCGTGCCTGTCAAAACAAAAATCCCCGTGCCAATAATTGCGCCAACACCGAGCGCTATGAGATTTCCAGGACCAAGGGCGCGATGCAATTGTTGGTCGAATTCAGCCTCAGCCTGCATATCCGCAACGCTTCGTTGTCTGAATAAATCTTTTACATTCATCTCAAATATATTAAATGGCGCTAATTAGCCAAATCATTAAAACATTTAGATTGTATAAATAAATCAGGGGAGGCTTGCAAGAATTGTTAAATAAAATATTTCACTCAAACCTTTATTAGAAAAATCCTTATATCTGACTCTTTGTAAAAATCAACCTATATAATTAATTAACTTATATAATCGTCTTAACTCTTCTTTTCCTCGGATTTAGGTGGAAACTCAAATGTTACTTTTCCTGTTTTATCCATCACAAGATATGCTGAAAAAGGTTTATTGTATTTTGAAATAAATCCGCTCAGTAAATCTGTCTTTTTATATTTTAGTAATTTTTCTGCCTGCTCTGCAGTTATTTCTTGATGCAAAATTTTCCGATTTATTTTAAATTTGCAGGGCTTAGGTTTTGCCTGAGATTTCTCACATACAAATTTGTCCTCGAGTTCAAATACCCGTCCTTTGCACTTCGGACATATTCCAATCTGTTTCTTATCCGAAAAATCAACTGCTTCCGGTTCTTTTTTATGTTCGGCCTTTTCGTTATTCTTTTTCTCTTCAAACTCAAATTCAACCCTGCCGTTTTTTAATACAAGTCTTGCTTTAAAATTACGCCGCCGTTTTTTAGAAACAAATTTATCAAAAATATCGGTCTTCCCAGATTCTAACAATTTTGCCATTTGTTCCCGGCTGATTGGTTGACTCAAAATAGTTTTGTTTATTTTAAAATCGCAAGATTTTTCCTTTCCAACCGATTTTTCGCAATAATAAGCTGTTGAATTTTCATATACATTAGCGCTGCATTTAGGACATTTCCCAATTGGATCTCCCTGCGGTGTTCCTGCAATTTCATCGTTCTGCGTAGCCCCATTAGAGCCATTATTAAAGTCAAACAAAGTCTTGAAATTCGAATCAAGTTTTACCACAGCCGAAAATGGTCTTCCATTTTTGCTTCTAAAACCATCAAGCGGACCAATCTGCCGTTTTGTGACTAACTTCTCTACCTCAGTGATGTCAAATTGGCGTCCCGCAATAATCTTCCAGATGAAAAAGTCGCATTTTGAGCACTGAAATTTTTTGTAATTCTCTACAACTTCTCCACCGCATTTTGGACAGGGCGCTTTTAATTTTCCAAAATCTCCGGGAACTGTATCGCTCTCATATCTCTTTGCCTTTTCAACAATACCGCAGGTCATATCGGCAATCTCTTTCATAAACTGCTCCCGTTTTAATCCGCCTCGTTCCATCAATTTCAACTGATATTCCCAGTTGCCTGTCATTTCCGGAGAAATCAATTCGGGAATATTAAGTCCGCGTAAAAGTGTTATTAAAGAAAAGGCTTTTGGCGTTGGAACTAATTCTCGTCCTGCTCGCTCTAAATATTTTTCATATAATAATCCGTCGATGATTGCAGCGCGAGTTGCAGGCGTACCGATTCCTTTTGCGCTAATTGCCTGACGCAATTCTTCATCTTCAATCAACTTACCAGCGCCTTCCATAGCTGAAAGCAAAGTTGCTTCTGTGAACCGCGCTGGCGGTTTTGTTTGCAGCGATTTAATTTCAATTTCTTTAGTGGCAACGCGTTCGTCTTTTTCTACTGGTGGCAAGGCTGGTGCATCTCCATCTTGTTGGTCTTCTTTTCCATAAACTTCAAGCCAACCAGCGACCACAAGGACTTTGCCTTCGCTTTTAAACGGTTCTCCTTCCACCCGTGTAATGCGAGTGGTTATTAAATATTCAGCGGCAGGAAAGAACACCGCAAGAAACCTTTTTAGAACCATATCGTAGATTAGTTTTTCTTGCTGGTTTAGGTGCTTCGGCATTATGGTTGTTGGTATGATTGCGAAGTGGTCTGATACCTTTGCGTTATTAAATACCCGTTTGTTTGGTTTTACCCAATCTGCCTCTAAAATCTTTGACGCATAAGTCCCAAAATCTGAACCGGTTAATGCCTTTACTACATCTTTAGTAGTTTTAACATAATCTTCTGGCAAGGCGCGAGAATCTGTTCTTGGATAAGTTAAAACTTTATGTTTTTCATAAAGCGCCTGGGCAATTTTCAATGTTGATGACGCGCTAAAACCGTATTTATTATTTGCCTCTCTTTGCAAAGTTGTAAGGTCGTATAGTAAAGGTGGCATAGAAGTTGCCGGCTTGCTTTCTTCTGTTACCACACCGGGCTTACCAAGACATTTAGCCTTTATCTCTTCAGCCCGTTCTAAAGTCCAGAGCCGTTCCGGTTTTAATTCTGCATCATTATTATCCTTGCCCTTTATAAATGATTCATCAAACCACCGCCCTATATAATTACCTGATTTTGCGGCAAACGTTCCGTGAACTTCGTAATAATCGCGTGGAACAAAATTTCTAATCTTTTCTTCTCGTTCAACAACTATAGCAAGTGTCGGAGTTTGCACTCTGCCAACTGTTGTTTTTTGGAAGCCGCCACTCTTTGAATTAAATGCCGTCATCGCTCGTGTCCCGTTTATTCCCACGAGCCAATCCGCCTCCGACCTGCAAAATGCAGCCTGAGCAAGCGGTTGCATCTCTTCATCTTTTCGCAAATTTTTAAATCCCTCCCGTATAGCCTCAGGGGTCATAGATTGAAGCCACAACCGTTTTATTGGCTTTTTTGTGCCCGAATATTTGATAATGTAGCGGAATATTAATTCGCCTTCTCTGCCGGCATCGCACGCATTTATAATTTCATCTACATCTTTTCTATTTATTAATTTCAATAATAGTTTCAACCGTTCTTGTGTGTTTTCAATTGGTTGGAGGTCAAAGTGCGATGGTATAACAGGCAAATGCGAAAAACTCCATTTCCCCTTTTTGACTTTAAATTCCTCAGGCTCGCAAATCTCAAGCAAATGACCGACTGCTGATGATATTACATAATTATCGTTTTCATAATAATCACCCTTGCGACTAAAACCGCCAAGGGCTTTTGCAATATCAGCGGCAACCGATGGTTTCTCAGCAATTACTAACGTTTTTCCCATTTTTAATACTCCACAAAATTAATACCAATACCAAATATGGTAGTGAAAATGGCTTAATATACATTTATTGTCAAAGATTTTATATTTAATACCAAAAGAAAATTCAAAATCAAATCATTGTCGAATTAAGATAATTTTTATTATTGTGCTAAACATTTTACTTTAATCCAACCAATAATTTGTGAATATTTCAAGATATGGAATTAGAAATTGATAGTGTAATAAATAAGTTGATTGAGACCGCGCTGCAAGAGGATATCGGTAGTGGCGACGTAACAACCGAAGCCATAGTGCCAAATTCTTCTATGTCCAACGCATTTTTAAATGCTCGTGAAGATTTAGTGTTATGCGGTCTGAACATCGCTCAAGCAGTTTTTAAAAAACTTGATTCATCAATCTGTATTGAACCTCTTCATTATGATGGTGAAAAAATCGGTGCCGGGGAAACAATCGCAACTATAAAAGGGTGGACTAAACCAATCCTAACCGGTGAACGGGTAGCGTTAAATTTTCTCCAACGACTCTCCGGCGTCGCTACTCTTACAAATATCTATGTGGAAAAAATTAAAGGGACTAACGCAAAAATTCTTGATACAAGAAAAACTACGCCCGGATTAAGAAAACTTGAAAAATATGCAGTTCGTTGCGGCGGTGGACATAACCACAGAATTGGACTTTACGACCAAATCCTGGTGAAAGATAATCATATCGCTGCGCTAAAAGATGAAAAACCAAATCCAATAGCCGCCGCTGTAAAACGGGCAAGGGAAAAATATCCTTCTCTTATTGTTGAAATCGAAGCGGACAATTTGAATCAAGTCCATCAAGCCATTAAGGCAGGCGCCGATATCGTGTTGCTTGACAATATGAAAATCAATCAAATCAAAGAAGCAGTCGCAATTGGGAAGGGCAAGGTTAAACTTGAAGTAAGCGGCGGCGTAAACTTTAACACTATAAGAGAAATTGCAGAAGCTGGCGTTGATTTTATATCTGTTGGGGCGCTAACACATTCAGCGCGCGCTGTTGACATTGCGCTTGATTTCTCCGATTAATATAGCAATCCGATGACAACCGATGCAAAAATATTAAAAGCGCTGCGGACAGCATCAAGTTCGTATGTCTCCGGTGCTGAACTTGCCGCAAGTTCGCAAATCAGCCGCGCAGCAATCTGGTCAAGAATTGAAGAACTCAGACAACTCGGATACGATATTGAAGCAAGTCCTCACCTCGGTTATAGACTAAAAAATTCACCGGATGTGTTGCTTGGCGATGATATAATTTCTCGGATTGAAAAAATTAATATAATAGGGAGAGAAATCAATGTCTTCAATCAAACCACATCGACTAACGACGTTGTAGAAAAAATGGCTGTTGATGGTGTCGCAGAGGGCGTTGTGGTATTTGCTGAATCACAGACAAAAGGTCGCGGCAGACTTGGTCGTATGTGGCATTCTCCGACAGGCAAAGGATTATGGTTTTCCATTCTGCTGCGTCCGACGCTACACCCCCCAACGGCAATGCAATTAACTATTGCGGCGGCAACATCAACAAGACGCGCTATTAGTCGATTCACAAAAACCCCTGCAATTATTAAATGGCCTAACGACATCATTCTCAATGGCAAAAAGGTCGCAGGGATTCTAAATGAAATCAGCGCTGAAATGGATAGAATTAAGTATGCAATTCTCGGTATTGGCATTAATGTGAATCAAGAAACTGAAGATTTACCAGATGAACTCCGTAATGTAGCAACATCAATTAAAATTCAAACAGGACAAACAATAAACCGCTGCGAACTTGTTGCTTCAATACTCGCAGAATTGGATTCCGAGTACAATAAAATTAAAGAAGGCAAATTTAATACTATTGCGGATGAGTGGATGCAATTTTGCGAAACTATTGGTAAGCAGGTTACAATTCGCGTCGGTGGGCGCATAATTCAGGGAAGGGCTGAATCTGTTGATGCAGATGGTTGCCTCCTTGTAAGAAAAACGCACGGACACCTTGAACGTATCGTCGGCGGAGATGTAATTCTTGAAAAATAAAATGATAGTCTTAATTGACATAGGCAATACAAATACTCACATTGGATTATCAAACGGGAAAAAAATTATCAAACGGTTTGAAATTCAGACTGCTCGCTGGTTTAACGATAAATCAGAATATCGCAATTTATTTCCGCAAAAGATTGAATCCGCGATTATTGCCAGCGTGGTACCAAAATCAATTCCGCGTGTGGTATCGATTATCAAAAGCAATTATAATTTCTCGCCATTTATTCTGAAATATTCAAACGCACCAATTAAATTTAATTATCCGCATCCTAAAACACTTGGCGCTGATAGGATCGCAAATTGCATTGCTGCGCTTCACATTTATGGTGCACCTTCAATTGTTGTTGATTTTGGCACCGCCGTTACTATTGATATAATAAATGCCGATGGTTTGTTTGAAGGCGGTGTGATTTTGCCCGGAATTAATTTGATGACCGCTTACCTGTCTGAAAAAACCGCATTATTACCCGAAGTTAAATTAAGAAATTTCAAAAAACCTTATGGCAAAAATACAGAACAGGCAATATTGGCAGGCTTAAATACTGGATTTAGCGGGATGATTGATACCATAATTAAAACAGTTATGTCTGAAATGAATTTTAAAAAACCGTTCATCATCGCAACTGGCAGTTATGCAGAAAAAATTGCAAAACAAATGCGTTTTTTCACACATCGGGATAAAAATCTTACTTTGATGGGATTGCTTGTGGCTTACAATAATTTAAAAAACTTATCTGAGAAATGAACAGAATTATTAAAAAATTCGGAGATTTAAAATCGCACAGCAAAAAAGGTCTGGTTATCTATATCGGTGCTGGCGACCCTGACCTTGAACATACAAAAAAACTGGCTGTTGCCTTTGACCGTGTAGGAGTGGATATCCTTGAACTTGGTGTGCCGTTTAGTGACCCGCTTGCCGATGGCGTTGTTAATCAGTTGTCTGCCCAACGCGGTCTGCAATCCGGAACAACACCACCAGCAGTTCTTAAAACTGTGGCAAAAATTAGAGAACAATCACAAATCCCCATCGTCCTTTATATTTATTATAATCTTATATTTCGTTACGGCGTTGATGATTTTATAAAAGAAGCGGCAAAGTGCGGCGTGGACGGTCTACTTGTGCTTGATTTACCACCGGAAGAGGCAGGACAATATCAGAACTTTATGAAAAAAGCCGGATTGTGTCCTATATACCTTGTTGCACCTACAACCCCTGAAGAACGAATCAAAGTTATCGTGAACAACACAGATGGTTTTGTTTATTACGTTTCGCGTGAAGGTGTAACAGGAATGCGTAATAGTATATCGGAAACGTTACCGATGATGGTTTCTACAATAAAAAAATATACAACCCTCCCGGTGGCAGTCGGTTTTGGGATTTCGAACCCGGAACAAGCAAAAACAGTCGCTACTTACGCAGACGCCGTTGTTGTAGGCAGCGCGGTAGTGGACAGGATTGGGAAACTCGGCAAATCTCCGTTAATGATTCAAGAGGTTTCAGAGTTTGTAAAATCCCTAAACATAGCGGTTAAAAGTGTAAAATAGGCTTATGAATCGTATAAGACAAAACGAGAACTGGTTTGTAATAATAATGGCTGGCGGCAGTGGAGAGCGATTTTGGCCATTAAGCAGACGCAAACAACCAAAGCAATTACTAAAACTTCTGGGAAAAGAATCGTTCCTTCAACAAACGGTTCGCCGAACATCATCACTTGTAAATAATAAAAATATTTTCGTAATCACAAATATTGAACAGGCGACTGCGGTCCGCAAACAGTTGCCACAACTTCCATCGGCTAACATTATTACCGAACCGTGTGGGCGCGATACCTGCGCAGCTGTTACGCTTGGCGCAGCGCTTGTTGGCGCTCGGTCAACAACAGGTGTAATGGCTGTCCTCCCTGCAGATCATATAATACTTGAAGAGGAAAAATTTATTTCTACTTTAAGAGATTCTTTTGAGATTGCCTCGCGAGGACAGGTAACTGTGACCATTGGCATAAAGCCCTCAGAGGCACACACCGGTTTTGGATATATTAGAGTCGGCGAACCATTGCCAATCCCGGCTGGTTTAAACATCTCCACAACATTCCACAAGGCAGAACAATTTGTGGAAAAACCAAACTATGAAAAGGCAATAGAATACCTTAATAGTGGGAAATACCGCTGGAATGCGGGAATGTTTATCTGGTCGTTCGTAACTATTACGGAAGGTCTTCAAAAATATCAACCTGAGTTTTATAATATCTGTCAGCGCTGGTTTGCATTGGCACCAAAACCAGCCGCATTAAAAAAACAACTCAATAAAGATTATCCTGATTTAAAAAAAATCTCCATTGACTATGCATTGATGGAAAAGGCTCAGAACGTAGTTGTTGCAGATGGAGAATTTAGATGGGATGACGTCGGTAGTTGGACTGCCCTTTATAAACACCTTCCGCACGATGAAAATGGCAATGCAGTTTCTGCAGAAAAATTTATCTATGTCGATGCCTCAAAAAACCTCGTCTTTGATGATAGAAAGAAAAATAAAACTTTGATAGCAAATGTCGGTTTACGGGATTCAATACTTGTGTTGACTGATGACGCAATTCTTGTTGCCCACAAATCACAGGCTCAAAAGGTAAAAGAATTAGTCAAAAAACTCGGCGAGAACAAAGAATACAAAAAGTTGCTATAATAAAAAAGCGGTTTTGAGATAAATTTTTCCGACTTTTAACGATTAGTGCGGTAGAAGAAACAGGTCATAAATAAATTTATTGTTATCAATTAGGCGGCATTACATAGTGAATGGAACGGGAATGGAACGCTGATTTGCACAGATGAAAAAGGTTTACACAGATGAAAAAGAAAAGAAATTGGATATACAGGATAAAAAATTGTATCTTGTTTATCTTACAAAATATCCTGTCCATCCTGTCTATCCCTGTTAAAAATAAAAATCCCTGTAAATCTCCTGACTTCATTTTGTCTCTCAATGCAAGAATCCTTGTGGTATATCTGCGTTTATTTGCGTTCTTATATATCTGCGACATCTGCGAGAATACTTTCCTTTAGTTTTGACGATTAGTGCGGTAAAATCAATTTTCTAAAAAATAAATCCCTGCTTTTCAATGTGTTATGAATTTGTTTTTCTTAATTTATGAGATGCGCCAAAAGTCGGGAAGAATACAAAAAGTTGTTATAATAAAAAGCGGTTTTGAGATAAATTTTCAAAACCGCTTCTTAACTATAATCCGTTATTTAATTCTTTTTATTACCGACTAACTCAGGGGCTTGTGGATTAACGTCTGGACCGAAATATCTTAACATAACAAGCGGCTCAGTTTCTGATGTGTTTTCAAATACCACGCCAGTCTTTGCAGCCGATTCTGTGCAGAATATCTCGTCCTCCGTCATCTCAACAAAACGAATCATCTTCGGGGAATTAATATTCAGTTTATTCATCTTTCCCCTGCCTTGAACAACTATCAACCCATAGGCGCCGTTGTCTTTAACGGTGCATTTAACTCCGGGCATCACAGTCAATTCTTTTGCAGTGAAATATTGTTTACCATTAATCTTCCCATAAACAATCCACTTATCTATATAGCCTTCGCTTAAAGTATTGGCAACCGGGATTGGTTCAAGATAGTGATTCTCTTTAAAATGAGGGTCAACGTTTGCTTTCCAATCTATTTCGCTAACTATGAAATCAAGGTCTTTGTGTTTTTCAGGCGGAATATCTTTTACCAATAATGACCACGGTACTTCTCTGCCTTCAACCAGGTTTTGAAACATTGCAAACACATCTGAACCCCATTGTGGTTCGTAAGTGCAGAATGAACCCGGTGCGTGCAATATCCCAGGACCTACTAGCCAACCGGTGCCCGGTTTTAACCTATAAGCCTGTGATAAATCAAGTATCCCGTTATCCCCTTTATTCCAGTTTTCAAGACATTTTCTAACCTGAGCCTTTGTAGTGCCTGGCGTTAAACCAAAAAATGTGTAAGGAAAATTGTTTCCAATATAATTATGCTGAGGCGGGAAGTAATATGATTCAGGCTTTCCTTCCTGACCGACTAATTGCGCAAATTTCTGCGACTGGTGAAGGTGGTGCGAAATCGGTCCCATATTATCAAAAAACTTTGAATACACAGGCCATTTCTTGTATTTATTCCATAACTTTTTCCCAATCAATAATGCACCGCAATCAGCGACTGCTTGTTGTAAAGTAAAACGGTTGTCACCTGCAACTGCATAACTCAATCCCTCATCAGGCGTGCGATTTTCATTTGCGGCAGGAGTAGTTGAAGCATACCACCGCTCATCAATACCGCCTCGGTTAAGACCAAATGCATATAAATCATCAGGATGCAGTTTTAGTCTTCTGCCCGGGTGCATAAACGACCGTGGAACCCAACAAGGCGCTAACCTTAGTAATCCACCGCTATCTTCAAGAACCCCCTCGACAAGAGAAGCTACGTTCTTCTCAACAACCTTAATAGACGTGACTATTTTCATAGACTTTTATTTAATCTTTTAATTCCATATTATGCAATAACAAAATATATAAAGTTGTTAAAAATATCGCCTGTAAACTAATAAAATCTGAATAAAAATTAAACAAACATCACGGAATTGCAGGTGTTTTTATCCGGTAAAAGTAAGGCGCGCTGTCAATTTGATTTGTAAAAATGAACGGGTAGTTTGTTCGTAATGCAGGCAAGTTAGTAAGACTTGTCCATGTAGTTAAACCAAAACTATTTTTATACTCAATTGTGTATGTAATATTTGACATTGCATTAAATCCTAAAACTGCTGCATTTTCACTTATACCACTTGGTTTTATTTCAAGAACACTTTCAGCATCAAGCGGGTCGGTACCTGCAATATATTCATCAAGATTAGACATACCATCGCCATCAGTATCAATCGTTGCGTCTGCCAAATCATTTGTGTTCAAACCATATCGGGCTTCCCAGATGTCTGCGATTCCATCTCCGTCATCATCATTTAATACTACAATATAAAAGTACGGGGTTGCTACACCGGATGGTCTTGCAGGATTTTTCACCACCAAACGGTAACTCCCCGCATCGGTTGGCTGAACATTCGTGATTTGATAAAAGGTTACAAATTTACTTGTAGATTCGGTTACTATTATAGTTGAACCCTTTCTCCATTCATTTGTAAAAAAAGGCGGATTCCCGGTATAAATTGCGCTAAATGTGACAGTGCCACCTTTGACAACATAATTGGTTGTAGGTGGTGGTAGAATTATTGTTGGATTTATTAAAACATAAAGGGCTGCAGAACGGCTAATACGTTGACGAAAACTATCCCACACTACCACATCATAATATCCCTCATTCGAAAGTTGAACATTTGTTACTGCGAGAATAGAATTTGTCCCATCAGGAATGTTAATACCATTAAATCGCCACTGGTAATTTAGTGGCAGACTGCTTGAAGCTACTACTGTAAAAGTTACATTTGATCCCTGACGAACCAAAATATCAACCGGGTGTGAACTTATTGAGGCATAGTGAAGGACTGTTAATGTTGCTGGCTCACTAATGACTGAGCCTGCCGTATTAATAATCTGCACACGATATGTACCTGCATTTGAGGGCTGAATATTCTCCACCACAAGTGTTGCATTAGTAGCGCCCGGTATGTTTGCCCCGTTAAATTGCCATTGATACCGCAACGGCGGTAGACCATCCACTTCGACAGAAAACACGACAGTATCTTCTGATAAATTTGTGGTACTCTGAGGCTGTTTAGTTATTACAGGCGGCGTCTGAACCACTAGGGTTGCATGACTACTCGTAATCGCTCCAGCAATATTTGAAATTACTACATAGTAATAACCCATGTTTTGCTGTTTAGATTGATTGATTATTAGTGTAAAATTTGTTGCACCGTTCAATGGAGCATCATTAAAATACCATTGAAAGTTAAATGGAGGCGTTCCACACACTGATACATCAAATAGAGCATCGCTATTTATTGAAACAACAAGACTACGCGGATGAGAAATGATTGTCGACAAACCCGGCGGCTGTGGAATAGTTTCGGAAAACAATGTCGGCAACGCAGAAACCCAATTGAAAGAATCGTTCCCATATCCTAATGCATCGAGCCGTTGAATTGAATTTCCATTTCCATCGGCTCCACAGGGCCATGGAGAGCCATTGGAGTATTTAACTTTATCTACAAGGATATATTCCACATTACCATCGGATAAAAGCCAACTTGTATCTGGTTTTACAAGCTCAACAGATTCACCTTTGTTATCAAGATTGCCTGAAAATGGCCCAAACAATGTTGTATTTGCCGCAAGGTTATAATGATTAGTAAAAGATGCAAGCGAATCAGAATTGGTTTGTGGATCAAATCCAACCACAACAATAAAACCTTTTGGTGGAATAATAGTCCCTTGTGGAAATGAATATTCAACGGCATCTCTCAGTCGCCATGTATTCGTAGGATAATTTGAATCATATAATTGAACCGCATAATCATTGGGATTATAAAGTTCTATATATTCATCAGTAGTATTGTTCACAAGGTTTGTTCCTACTGTAATCGGCAGTGGATTGTACATTATTTCAGAGATAACAACTTGCCCAATAACGGGACCTACATTGTTTGTGCCAATGGTATTCGTTCTTTGTAAAACAAATTGTTCTTCACCGACACTCGTAATATACCTACCAAAAGCCACCCCTTCCAGAGACGTGCCAAAGTCAAACCCGTGATAATAACCAGTAAGATTTCCAAAACCGTCGCCAGAGAAAAGGTATACATCGTCACCTTTGGCTCCAAACGCAAAACTGGCTGGTAGTGTATCGGCGTTAAAATCATTTTCAGTAAATACTATGTAACTGTTTGCCCGGATTATTGTGCCAGCAGGAATCTCGAATTTCTTTGGTGTGTTAAAGTCATCGCTTATGAACCAGCCGCCAATATCTACATCAAAATCGTTTGGATTATATAATTCTATTTCATCTTTTTGACCGGGAAGCGGTCTTGCTAAAACTTCGTTCACGTAAATCGGTGGAATTTGTGGCGCAATTGAGTCAGATTCGCCCGGTGAACCATTTTCATACGCGCTCTGACACCAGAAAGTTTTATTTGTCCAGTTATCAAACGGGGCATATTCATTAGCAATCACAAGTGAAAAGCCATTCCCATCGGTCATTTTATACCAGCTATTATCATAAGAAAAATCAAGAGTGGTTTCCATCATAGGACCTTCAAGATAAAGTTTTTCTCCCGCGTTATCAAGTTGACCTGCAAACTCTCCTGTCACATTAGTAACCCCCGGATATCGCGATAAAAATGCTGCGCGGTTTTTAACAACAACTACATATTGACCCGGCAAAAGGTTTGTTATAGTGCCCTGACTGAACTCAAAGTAAATCCCATTAGTAAACCTAAATCCATTAAGGTTTAATGTCGTTGCTCCGACATTTTTCAGTTCAATATATTCAAAATCACTTGCAGTATAAGGCGAACCAGCAGGTGGCGGTTCAGGATTATACATTATCTCGGTTATCGCAAGCGTCGGCGTTGAAACAACAAAAGTGGCAGCAATAGAACCAGACCACGGGCTTGATAATGGCGGATTACCTGAACCGGTTAAATTAGAATGGTTGGAATTTCGACACCGCGCAACAATCCTGACATTGTTGCTAATAACAATTGTTACTGGGCTTGAATTTGAATAAACATTCGGCGCTATCCCGCCGCCAGAGGCCCGCGGATCTCTGCCATCAAGGGTATAAATCACCCAACTACCGGGTTTTGAAGCGGGAGTTAGAGTTACGCTTGTCCCCAATGATACTCGTCCACCTGGAAGGCTCATAACAGGACGCTTAAGAAATTGGCTATCAAGAAAGTCCACTCGGTTTGAATACCAATCTTTTTTGAACTGAACTTCGGCTTGATAGCCACCAGAACCAAAATTATATGTAAAACCGCCAACAGATACTGTTCCAGAACGAGGATAAATTCCCCACCTTGATTGTTCCCTTGGTTGAGCTTGTTTAACTTCGTTGGCAAATTTATCAATTTGCGCATAAATATTAGTCAGAGATAGATGTCCCGTGCGAAAGTCCTGGTACCTATCTATCCATCTTTGCCAGAAATCAGGGTCGGTAAACATCTTGCTGAACCAGGGATTTGAAAAAATTGAAGCAGAATTAAACATATCAGTGCCTAAGTCGCCAGTTGTAGAACGGAAGACACGGGGATTAAAATCGCGTCCATCAGTTGAACCCTGCGTTCGGTCAAAATCCCAACTCGGTCCCATTTTTAATTTATCATTACGCGGCTTATAAAAGAACCCGCTTAACCGAAAAGCGTCAACATTGAAAGTTATAAGATTATGTATGTGGTGGTCTATCCACGAGTCAACATCGACATAAGCCCTATAACCATTTGTGGGATTCAACCAATTAGCCCCTGTCAAGGCGCTATAAAATGAGTTCATATAATTTCGTAAATAGTTCAATTGGGGTGCTCGTTCAGCCTTATTCAATTCAATTCCACTCGGGTCAACTAAATTAATTGTTAAACCAGCCGCAGAAAGCTGTGGTTCTCCACTTGCACGGTCAATGCTCATTAGATAACCGCCAGTAACCTCAGGCGGATTAACATGTTCGGGTTCTAACTGGTCAATATTTACACGGTTTTTGTTAATCTTAATTTTCTCCTCAAGAACATAAATTCCGTTATAATCTGTGGAAGTTATAGGACCCGGTGTTCCACCATCATCTTTTAAATAAACCTCAACAAATCGAGTTCGTGAAGAATACATTCCCATATCGCGGCCAAGTTGATGCGCCAATGGATTATGAAACAGTGCAGGTTCAAAATTATTAGGAGCATAAAGAACCCAATCCGATTCAGATGGAAGTCCAAGCAGTTCAATATCTTTATCGTTACCATACTCGTCTTGTGTCTCCACTCTAAAACTTCCCTTTCCATATCCAATCGTACTTGAACCGCGCAGGTGAAAACCGCCTCTTACGGCAAGTGTAGGTTTATTGGTAATGCTTGTTACCCCATTTGTTGGCTCAAACACCTGCATAACAAAGTGCTGCCATGTCTTTGATTGTGATAATGTACCTTGACCATAATTATGGAGAATAATAACAGGTAAATCAGATTTAAAATTCAGAACCGCGGGTTGGGCATCAAGCGCAATATATGTATGGGTAACAATAGGTCCGGGAAATTTTCCCGGCTCAAATGCGCGCGCCCTCAATATAGTAGTGTTGTTTATGTTAATTGGACCTGTATAAACCGTTGTGTTTGTTCCGGGCATATTTGTGCCAATTGTGTAATAAATAACCGCATTAGTTGAAGGAACGGTTAATTTAACAGTAAACGGCGCA
Organism: Verrucomicrobiota bacterium; assembly: GCA_029572555.1. Classification (GTDB taxonomy): domain Bacteria; phylum Verrucomicrobiota; class Verrucomicrobiia; order Limisphaerales; family JAKPVM01; genus JAKPVM01. The sequence continues at coordinate 29,625 of JAKPVM010000299.1, forward strand.
TTTGCTGGGAATGTTTTGCTCTCAACGGAAAATTTAACCTCTGGAGCAAAGCCATTACCAGTTGTTGAATTAGGATATCCGGGTGTTGGTGTTGTAAAATATCCAACAATAGAAGGCGTAATACGGTCCCGTCCATAAGAAACATCGGTTTGTTGTTCTGGGTAAGATAAGCCGAAGTCTGAAACAACTTCACCGTACATATCAACTAAAGCTAAATAACCGCCACTTGCCTTAAGTTTGAAATTTGTGTGCAATCTGCCGGTAATATTTGTTTTATCTTTTCCAGAGGCAAAAATAACTTTGTAAGTATTTGCATTTAAGGTTATTCCTGGCAACTCCCATTTGCTTAAATAATTTGTGTCATCAGTTAAAAACCATCCGCCTAAATAAACCGCTGTGTCGTCTGCGTTATAAAGTTCTATCCAATCAGATTTATCACCATCTTCATCGCGATAGGTCTTGCCACTATTATCTGCAAGAAACTCACTAATGATTACCATAGCCGGATTTGCATTGGGGTCAAACACATAAGTCCATGAACCACCTGCATACGGATTTGAATTCACTGACATATCAGTAATATTATGATTTGTTCTCCATACCACCTGAACAAGACCAGTAGATGGCGCATCAAACATAAACAAGAACTGTCCCGGTAAACCATACTCGATACTTTTCGCTGGCACACCATTAATCAACAAGTCTTCCGGTTCAACTCCACTCACAGGTTCACTAAATAGTACTTCTATGCTATCGAGTTGACGGACTGTCATCCCTGCTGGCGGAATTAACCTATTAATAGTAGGCTTAACATTATCTGGCACTCGCGTTACAACATCCGCAAATAATGCCAATCCAAAGGAAATATCTGTGCTTGTGGAGTTTGCCTGGTGAACCTCTACTGCAACAAGATTGGTTCCCGGAACAACGCTACTTGAAGGAAATGTTAAATACTCATAAGCAGGATCGCCTTGAGTTCTATTTGCCCATGTTGAATATGTTGCCCCGTCATTAACACCAAGACGCAATGCCTCGATGCCATTTATGTAAAATGCAACGCCGTCGTCTATTATAGCGTTTGCCCTGAGACTCACCGATACCATATTTGACGGAACAGTAAACCGGTTACGGAAATAATATGTTGGAATACGAGTTCCGTATGCATCGTTCAATGAAAGGTGAGTTCCAACAGTGGCGTCAACAATGGTAGACCTGGTAGTTCCCGATTTAGCGTCAAACGCTCCGGTGCCTGTTAACCACCCGGTAACATTG
>JAKPVM010000308.1 GCA_029572555.1 Verrucomicrobiota bacterium
GTCTATCCCTGTTAAATAAATTATTTTGCCGATTAATTTCCATAGATTGGCTTGAAGAAGAACCGATAGAGAAGACCACCGAGAAGACCACCTATGAACGGAGCAACAATATAGACCGTCAGCCACCCGATGCCATTTACTTTGAATGGGACGACGCCCCATCCAGCCAGAGATGAAAATATTCGCGGGGCAAAATCTCGCGCGGGATTAAAGCACGCCATTGTCAGCGGACCAAGCAATGAAATCAACAGGGTAACAGTCAAACCAATCGCTGCCGCTGTCAGGATTTTTGGTCTGCTGTTGTTTCGTTCATCAGTTACGCAGAATATAACCAGAAGAAGAATCGCTGTGCCAATGGCTTCCGCTCCAAATGCCGCCAGCGGTGTCATAAGACCGCGTATAGCCTCGGTTAGCGGCTTGCCACAGGGACTCGGGAAAAATTCGCCAAACACCATAGCGCTTGCCTCGCTTCCCGCTGCGCCGCGTACAATTCCATTAGTTTGCTCATACATTCGCAGCGCATCGCCGAAGACAAAATAAAGCACTGCTGCCGCCGCAAACGCCCCCACAAACTGCGTTGCCATATAAGGCAGCACCCGTTTCTTCGGAAAATCCGACCATACCGCCATACTCAACGTTACCGCTGGGTTTAAGTGCGCTCCGCTTAGCGAACCGCTCAAATGAATGGCAATTGCAATCCCAATCCCCCATACAATCGCTATCTGAAAAATGCCTACTTGCGCCCCTGTCAACACCGCAGCACATACGCTACCACACCCAAAGAATACCAGCAGGAATGTCCCGAAAAATTCTCCGACGACCCATTTTGGCAATGATTGCATATCTGTCTAATCTCTCCGTTATTAGTTCGTCAATTTCTCTACCCGATGTGTAGGCATAGGTTTGCCCGGTCTGAAATGTTCTAAATGGTTCAATGTGGATTTCAACGTGGGGAATTTCTCAGCCACCATAGTCAATCCATCGCGCACCGCAGTTCCAAGAACATCGGGCGCGGCTTCTGCTCGTAGGTTAATTATGAGTTGACCACCCATCACAGGTTCCTTTAAATGATAAGATAATTCAGGCACAAAATCATTTCGCACAAGGTTTACAGTGGCAATATTATTCGTCGGATTATTGTTCGGACTAAATGTCATTTTCAAATGCGCAACCTCGGCATTATAATCTTTCAACCGCTTTTGGATGGCTTCGGCGAGTTCATTCAGAAATTCATCCGCATTAAACGACTTCTGCGCATTGACATCTACGGTGCAGTTCAACCAACCCAGCAAGGCTTCTCCATCTGCATACAACTGGTAGTCCACCTGCATAGCCGTCCGTCCCACCTGTTCGGCGCTCATAATTCTGTTGAACCACTCTTCTAAATTTGTTCCTTCTTTTGCCGATACCGACAGAATTTCTTTGCCCGGAAACTTTGCGGCGATGGCTCTCCGCAAATCCTCCAGCCGTTTTCCATCCAATAAGTCGCATTTGCTTATCACTACAAGGTCGGCTTCCTCGATTTGTTTCAAATAGATATAGAGCACTTTATCTGAAAAGGTGCTGCCATTTTCCAATCCAAACACACGCAGCACCCGAATTGGATCAACCAGCACGCTCACTGGCGCCACAATAAAATTGTCCGAATACAATCCACGCAACGGATAAGTCACCGTTGCTACCAAATCGGTGCAACTACCCACAGGTTCGGCAATGAACACATCAGGATGAATGTTCTGCATCAGCAATTTTGAGGCATCGACCAGCGAATTAAACCTGCAACAAAAACATCCACACGGTATCTCTTCCGTAGCGAACCCTTGTGAGCGGAGTATGGTTGTATCCACCAGATTGCGTCCCTGGTCGTTGGTGATTAGCCCCACACGGACGCCTTTGTCTTTCAGCCATTTAGCCAGATTGCCTACGGCTGTGGTTTTACCTGCCCCTAAAAATCCGCCAATCATAATATAGCGAGGTTTTCCTTGACGGCACGAGTCGGCTTTTTTCTCAATGTTGTTTTTGTTCTCTTTCATACGATATTGGTAATGTTTTACGCATTAACACATCACAGTTTGGCGCGGACTTGCGCCATCAAAAAAAACATCTCCCGCGCAATCTGACGGCTGCATTTATCATAATTCTCTTTTTCCTGAGGCGATCCGTCAGATAGTTTTGGATCAGTATAAGGAATAGATACACGCCGTATAGAACCTGTGACAGTGGGACAACTGGCATCTGCCTGGCTACAGCAGAAGAGTGCCACATAATCCTGCTTAGGATTGTCCTCCGCATTGTACAACTTGGAAAACAGTTTTACTGGCGTTCCATTTTCGGAATATTGTGCAAGATAGACTGCGTTGGTGCCGGGAATAAGTGTTACTATTGAAAATCCAGCCCGTCTCATCGCCCGCACTGTGCGCGGGTTGCATGCTACTACTTCTGTTCCACCGGAATAGGTTGTTATGTTTGTTAAACCGTAATAAACAGCTGCAGCTTGACACCATAATTGAGCGATATGGCTTCTCCGTGAGTTATGAGTGCAAATGAACGTCAACGTCACAGGTTGCTGTTTATGGCGACGATCAGCGAGGAACAAAGCGGCATCCTTGAGAACCGCGGTTCTATCGTTCGGGATTTGGTTAAATTCTGCCACAGCTTGTTTCACTGCAGGGTGTAGTGTCTCCATTAGGTCACTTTCAGCGGAGTAAGCTATCGCAGTTCCAAAAACTAAAACCAAACACAGGCTATAGGATATTTGTTTTATCCATTTGCCTTTCAATATCCGTGACTGTGATTTTCTAAAGTATAAGTCAACTGTTAACATAACATTAAATCTATTATTTAAACTGTGATTACAAATTGGAACATCTGCGCAATAATGCAAATATATGAATTTAATGTCAAATCTTTTTCTCAATTAGTCCGCAGATTATTTTGGCAGCTTATCAAAATGAAATGTGCAGCAATCCAGTTTAAGCACATTTTGGTTGGCAGCCAACTTGTCCTTGAATCGTGAGTCTATGCCATAGAGCCGTTGTTTGCCTGACTTTTCCATTTCCAGCAACCCAGCCTCTTTAAGGATGCGCAAGTGTTTGGAAACATTATATTCCGACATCTTCAGCCGCTGCGCAATAGCCTTCACGCTCAGCCGTTCCTTTAACAACAGTCGCATAATCCGCAGGCGGTTCATCTCGCTTAGCGCTTTCAATATTTCCATACACTTGGCTCCGGGCATACCAATTACACTACCCTATCTCCCTTTTATCCGTCAAGGTTTGTTAAATTTTTGTGGACTCTGGATCCCCAAACACAGGAAGTTTTAATATTTACGATATATGAGTCTGTTGCACAAATGTTAAAATTAACAAGGATATACAGGATATACAGGATAAAAAATTGTATCTTGTTCATCTCATAAAATATCCTGTCTATCCTGTCTATCCCTGTTAAAAATAAAAGAATACCTGTAAATCTTATGTCTCTATTTTGTCTCTATAGGCAAGAATACCTGTAGTATATCTGCATTTATCTGCGTTCTTATGTATCTGCGAACATCTGCGAGAATATTTAGTTTTGACGATTAGTGCGGTAAAAGAAATAGGTCATACGTAAATTTATTGTTATAAGTTAAGTTGGCATTACATTAGTGAACGGGAACGGAACGCTGATTTCCATAGATGAAACAGATTTGCTGGATTAAAAGAAAAAGAATTAACAAGGACTATCCCTGTTAAATAAAATTTGGTTGCGGGGCCTGGATTTGAACCAGGGACCTTCAGGTTATGAGCCTGACGAGCTACCGAGCTGCTCCACCCCGCGACCCGAAGCACTAATATAAAAAAGACTTATCAGAATTTCAAGTGCAATCTTAATTATTTTTATGAAAAGATGAATCATTAGCATAGATATCGAATTAATATACAATAATCAAAAATATATATCCCTAATTTTGACAATTAATAGGAAAAAAATTTTATCCACAGAATATCAACCAGCCGAAGGATGTCATTATTAAACTCCGCAAGGAGTGAAAGGATTATAGCGTAGAAATGAACATAAGGTAAAACCACAGCAGTGGTGACAGGGCGATAATTTAAAACCCTGATAATGACTCTGTCACCGCTTTCAGCGGTTTATGATGCTTTTGTATTCCGTTTGCTATAATCCTGTCACCCGCTTTGGCGGGTTTTGAATTGTGTTTATATCATTTTCACAAAAATAAAAAAAGATTCATTCACAATATATCAAGGATTAAAAAAAGATTAAATTAACAGGGATAGACAGGATAGACAGGATTTTTTAAATTAAATAAGATTTGTTTATCCTGTATATCCTGTATATCCCTGTAAAATAAAAAATCCCTGTAAATCTTATGTTTTTCTTTTGTTTCTACATAAAAGAATCCCTGTGATAAATCCGCGTTTATTAGCGTATTTAAATATTTGCGAAAATTTGCAAGAAGTTTTCATACTACCTGTTTTCGCAGATTAACGAAGCTGTTTATATTGTTGTGTCAATTCAACAAATATTCACCCATAAATCCAATTGTTATCAGATTGCTAATGATTGAGGTTATGAAAAGATGGTTTAAATTGGCATAATTGCGGTCAAATCTATCAAGGAACTATTGTTCAGACAATTCTACTCCGCTGTTTACTGCTTGAAATTTAATTGTATAGTATTATTAATTTTGGTTTTATAAAGGGAAGGACAAGTAGTTTATGCCAACATACGAATATGTTTGTGAGAAATGTGGATATGAGTTTGAGGTTTTTCAATCAATGAAAGACCCCCCGCTAAAGGTTTGTCCAAAAGAATTGTGCAAACTGGAAAAATGGGGACGAGGCAAGGTTCATCGCAGGATTGGCGCCGGGGCAGGTATTATTTTTAAAGGCAGCGGTTTTTACATCACGGATTATCGGAGCGATGGTTATAAGTCTGCGGTTAAAAAGGAGACCGAGCCTGCCAAAGCCTCTGCCAGTAAGCCGAGCGAATCTACGTCAACAAATACCGAAAGTAAGAAATCCGGATAATGAATTTTATAAGGTCAGCGGATAAAACAAGATGGCTGTTAGTTATTACGGTTTTTCTGATATTTATAATTTGTTGTCCGTTGCATTCGGCGACAGAAAAAGATACAATCACGGCGCGGAGTATTTCAGGGCAATTTACGGTGAGGTCTCCGTATAAAATCCCGCCCTTGCCAGCGTCAAAACAGCCTACAAACCAGATAAAATTAATAGAACTTGACCCGAACTTTCTTGTAGTAGTCTGTGAACGGATTAAAGGCAATATCCTTTTGGCTCTAAATCAAAAAGATGAATGGAAAGGTAGCGTGCTCATAAGGATATATCCTGCACAAACTTATTTAGACCCTGTCTGGGTTAATGCGCGGTATTCCGATAAAGGCTGGGTGTATTATGTGGATTTTCCGTCGGTTATTGAGATGAACCGACTTATCCGCGCCGTCGTGGGGGTGGTCTTGCAGGAAATTGCGGATAGAAAAGCAGGTTCAAAACCCGCCGAACTACCGCCCTGGCTACCGCCGGCTTTTACTTTGAATATTCACTTAACGGCGCCGGACATTGCTATTATGGAACGGTTCACAAAAAAGGTGCGCGTTGAACGAATAACGAATCCGATTAACTTAATCAAAAGACACATTGTTTCCATTACTCCGTTAACCTGGGATGAGTTAAGCTGGCCTACTGATGAAGCATTAATGGACAATTCTATCACCAACCAATATTCTTTATGTTCCTATATCTTTATGCACGAGGTTTTACAGCTTCCCGATGGCGTCAAAAAAATGAAAGAATTTTTTACCATCCTTCCTGCCCGATGGAACTGGCAGGTTGCGTTTGTAGAGGCTTTTAAGCCGCATTTTTATTCGATGCGCGATGTTGAGAAATGGTGGTCGGTTACGATTGCCTCAATCACTGGCAGAACCGGATTAAAGACGCTTACTTTTGAAGAGAGTTTAAAAAAGTTAGACGACATACTCAATTCACCAGTAAAAATTCCAACAAGAAATACGAATACAAATCAAATAATAAAGATACCGATTCAGCAGGTTATTGCTCAGTATAGTTACTCTCAACATAGACAAATTCTCAGAGAAAAGATATCTGAACTTTCTGTGTTGCGTCAGAACAGTCATCCAGCCATTACAAGGCTTGTTGATGATTATAAAGAGGCGCTTCAAATATATTTAGACCGTCGTTATCGTTCCGGTTTTGGTTCAGAACTTCCGCCATATACATCGGACAGTCCAAAGCTTACCGCAAAAAATATAATGAGCCGTCTTGATATACTGGACGTGATTCGTTCAGACTTTGAACAACACGGCTATGAAATGGCAGATGTGCCGACGCCTGCCTTTGCTGATCCGTTGGTGTTGCAACCTCAAACAAATTCATTTACTGCCACCCCCCCAACTACTCCGAAAAAAAGAAAATGATTTGTAGCATAAACATTCCTGTCTGTGATGGGAAGGGACAAAAGTATTCTCGCAGATGCTCGCAAATATATAAGAACGCAGATTTACGCAGATGAAACAGATTTGCTGGATTAAAATAAGGAAAAAAAGAATTAACAAGGATATACAGGATATGCAGGATAAAAAATTGTATCTTGTTCATCTTTTGTATCTTGTTCATCTTGTAGAAAATCCTGTCTATCCTGTCTATCCCTGTTAAAAAAAAATCCCTGTAAATATCCTGACTCCATTTTATCTTTCAAGGCAAGGATACATCTATCTCTGCGTTTATCTGCGTTTCTCCTATATCTCTGCGACATCTGCGAGAATACTTAGTTATTAGTGTGGTAGAAGAAATAGGT
>JAKPVM010000325.1 GCA_029572555.1 Verrucomicrobiota bacterium
GTTCAGACGTGTGCTCTTCCGATCTTGTTAATTTCAATGCTATAATCCTGCCACTCCTTATGGAGTTTCAGAATGCCAGCCTTCGGCTGGTTGATGTTATGGATGAATTTTTTTAGGTTTGTAAAAATGGTATAAACCAAACCTGCGAAAGCAGGTGACAGGATTATAGCAAAAGGGATATAAAAACATCATAAACCGCTGAAAGCGGTGACAGAGCCATTATTTAAATTATCGCCCTGTCACCACTTGCGTGGTTTTTATCCCGTGTGTTAATTTCAATGCTATAATCCTGCCACTCCTTGCGGAGTTTCAGAATGCCAGCCTACGGCTGATTGATATTTTATGGACAACCTATTTTATTTCACTTTCTATGCTAATGAATTGAGATATCGAATTGCACACAATAAAAATTCTTTTAATTTTTAGAATTATAATATTCAATTGTCAGTGTTATGTGCGGAATAGTTGGATATGTGGGGGGTAAATCAGCAGCGCCAACGTTGCTTGAGGGGTTGCGTCGTTTAGAGTATCGGGGATACGACAGCGCTGGTATTGCCATGATTAACGACGGCAAGTTTCAATACCATAAAAAGAAAGGCAAGATTGATGATGGTATTGCTCGGTTGCTCTCTGCACAACCTTTGCGTGGGAATATTGGGATAGGTCATACCCGTTGGGCAACACACGGGGCGCCGTCGGATATTAATTCGCACCCTCATTTTGATGAAAGTGGCAGGATAGCCGTCGTCCACAATGGCGTTATTGAAAATTACGATAGAATAAAGGCACGGTTGGAGAATCATAAATTTGTTTCTGAAACCGATACTGAGGTCCTTGCCCATTTAATTGGCGAACATTATGAACGGTTAAAAAATAATGGTTATCAAGAAGGCTGCAATGGTCATATTTTAACTAAATCGGTGATTGAAGCCCTCAAAGAGGTGATTGGAACTTACGGTATTGCGGTCATTTGCACAGATTTTCCGGATGTTATAGTAACTGCAAGACGCGGTTCGCCTATCATAGTTGGCGTTGGCGGAGATGAACATTTTGTCGCAAGCGATGCCATTGCTATTGCCCCTTATACGAGAAATGTCGTTTATTTAAACGATTACGATGTCGTCACTATTACCCCTCAAGGACTTCAAATAACCAATCTTGGAACTGATACGGCAAAAATCCAGGTTAGCAAACTTGAACTTGACCCCGAAGCCGCAGAACGCGGGGCTTTCCCGCACTTTATGTTGAAAGAGATTTTTGAGCAGCCAAAAACTGTTCAAAACGCAATGCGCGGCAGGATTAATTATAACGAAGGAACGACAATGTTCGGCGGGCTTAATATGAGCACTGCTGAACTGCGCGCTATTGACAGGATTGTTATGCCGTCGTGTGGAACAAGCTGGCATGCTGCTCTGGTTGGTGAACATTATTTTGAAGAGTTTGCACATATCCCGAGCGAGGTCGAGTATGCAAGCGAATTCCGCTATCGGAACGCCCCATTGGAAAAGAGTACGCTTGTCTTAATTATTACCCAATCAGGAGAGACGGCAGATTCTCTTGCCGGTCTGCGCGAGTCTAAACGGCGTGGACATAAGGTGCTTTCCATCTGTAATGTAGTCGGCAGCACGATTGCCCGCGAGGCAGATGGCGGGATTTATCTTCACGCTGGACCGGAAATCGGTGTAGCATCTACAAAGGCTTTTACATCTCAGATTACTGTTCTTGCTCTTCTTGCAATTTTGATGGGTAGAATCAGAAATCTCTCCATTAATCGCTCTACAAAACTATTGCGCGCCCTTGAAAAAATACCGTCTCAAATCGCTTCTATTCTTGAACAGAACGAGCATATACGGAGGATTGCCGTTAAGTATGCAAAGAGTGAGGACTTTTTCTTTCTTGGCAGACAATATAACTTTCCTGTCGCCCTTGAAGGCGCGTTAAAGCTTAAAGAGATATCTTATATCCATGCTGAAGGCTACCCCGCCGCTGAAATGAAACACGGTCCAATCGCCCTTATTGATGAAAAAACGCCGACTGTATTTGTCATTCCCAAAGATTCGTTGTATGAAAAGACATTCTCAAACCTTCAAGAGATAAAGGCGCGCAAAGGAGCGATTATCGCAATCACGACCAAAGATAACCGCGAGATTGGGAAATGTGTTAATGAGACGATTTATTTGCCTGAAACAGAAGAACCGTTTTTCCCGTTGCTTGCGGCAGTTCCATTGCAATTGCTTGCCTATTACATTGCGGTTGAACGAGGTTGCGATGTGGATAAACCGCGCAATTTAGCAAAAAGTGTAACAGTAGAATAAGGTTTCAGGATGCGGTTGGTTTTCTTGTGAAATGGAAATAGAGTTTGTTCCCGATTGACACAGTAACAACGGCGGTTATCGCACCTGCTATCACATCAATGAGGTAATGGTATCTGCAATAAACGGTTGACGCACATAGTAAAATCGCAACAATAAGATGAAGATAACGAATCTGGCGTAGGTATTTGAATGAAAAGTAAACCGTCGTTAGAGCCACTGCCACATGACTGCTTGGAAATGCGGCGCCCGGGGCTTCAAAACAGTCATAAATAATCCCCATTATTTTATAAAATAACCCGGATTGCACCGCAGCCGGAAAAACAGGAATAACCAAATGCGTCAATTCTTTAGGAAGTTCAATCTCTACTACTTCGCGATAAAATATCCTTGGTCCGACTACGGGTAGTATAATGTAAATGATAAAGCAACAGTAGAACACAAATGACACTATGCTGACGAAATGCTGAAACTGGTTTTTATCTTTTAAAAATAACCATAACCCGACGCCGGCAATCATTAAATAATATGAAAAATAGGATATATAAAAAATTTCGCTTACCAATAAATAAGGCACTGTTTCCATAAACTTAAAACTTGGCTGGAAACCAAAAATACAATCTTCAAGCCTGATGAAAAACGGGTCAAGATATCCGCTTACAAATATCTGGTTCAATACGCCCGTCTCTCTATAAAAGCCGATGTAGAGAGGGATAGGATAGTAAAGCCTTAAGAATTCCAACAAACTTCCCTTTTTAAATTTATCCTGATTTTTTATCAATAGATGAATTGTAATTAAGACTGCGATATGAATAAAAAAAAGTAAAAGCGAATAACTGCCTAAATTGTTATAACCAATTAGCACAAACAGGCTTGTAAGGATAATGTAAATTTGCGTTGCGTAATCAATAAAAGTGTAATTTTTCATAATATAATGAAAACCTGATTCCCTTTTTTATTTTATCCATCTCTCGGAATAATACCATTGCAGGGTTTGTTCAATCCCTTGTTTTAGCGAGGTCTTGCATATAAGTCCGAGTTCGTTTTTGATTTTTGAGACATCGCAAGTCCATCCAGGGGCGCTTAATTCCTTGTATTTTTGACGGTCTAACACGGTTGGTTTTTTTGTAATTTTCGAAAATATTTCCTGACACAAGCATACCGGGTAAAGCCCTTGAACAGGGAGACAGAGCGGGACAGTCCACACATTCATTACTTCCTTGATAGTCTTTGCAAACCCAAGCGCGGTTGTAAATTCAGGGCTGGCAACAAAATATATTTTTCCCGTTGTTTTAGAAGCGAACAATGTTTCCACTGCTGTAGATGCTAAATCTTTTACATATACAAGACTCAATGGTTGCTTTCCACCGCCGAACATTGGCAGGATGTGGTTTTTGACAGCCTTGAATAATCTTAAAAATTCGCCATCTCGCGGTCCATAAACAGCAGGCGGTCGCAATATTGTGTAGTTCACTTTGCATTCGCCAATAACGACTTTTTCGCCAGCCAGTTTGCTCTCTCCATAATAAGAAATTGGCGATGGTTCATCTTCTTCGCGTCGCGGTTGGTCTTGAGATGAAGGACCTGAAGCAGCAAGGCTGGAGAAAAGGATGAATCGCTCTACATTTTTCCCGGCGCTATTTACGGCTGAAACAAGATTTTGAGTGCCATCGCGGTTTACTTTGAAAAATTCAGTTGGATTAAGCGCCCTAACAAGCCCGGCACAATGAATTATATGAGTAATCTTTTCAACGGCTTTCCGAAGCGATGATATATCATTAAGGGATCCTCTAATTATTTCTACCTGATTCAAATGTTGCGAGATTAACAAAGTTGAACTGGTTGAACGTAAAAGAATTGCCGTCTCAATCCCTCGTTGACAGAGTTCATCAAGAATATGACTGCCTACAAATCCGTTTGCGCCAGTCAGTAAAACCCGCATTTAGATTATTCCAAGTTCTTTTCCGACTTTGCCTAATTTCTCAAGTGCAAAATCAATTTGCTTGTCGGTATGTGTTGCCATAAGGCTGATTCGTATCAATTCTTGTCCCGGCGGAACCGCTGGAGATACCACCGGGTTTACGAATACGCCTTCATCTTGCAACCGTTTTGTAAATTTAAAGGCGTTAAGCAAACTTTTGCAGTAAATTGGGAGAATCGGCGTTTGACTTGAGCCGAGGTTAAATCCCAAAGACTGTAGTCCATCGCGCATACGGGCTGTGTTATGCCACAACTGTTTTATTCGTTCCGGTTCATTAATCATTATGTCAAGCGCAGCCCTTACCGCAGCGGCGTTTGCTGGGCTCATACTTGCGCTGAAAATTAAAGCCCGAGAGTTATGTTTCAAATAATCAATCGTTTGATAATCACTTGCAATAAATCCGCCAAGGCTCGCTAAAGACTTGCTGAACGTCCCCATAATTAGGTCAACCTGGTCGGTTAAACCAAAGTGGATTGAGGTGCCGCTACCTTTTTCTCCGAGAACGCCGATTGAATGCGCATCATCAATCATCAGTGCCGAATTATATTTCTTCGCCAGTTTAACGACCTCCGGCAATTTGACAATATCCCCTTCCATACTGAATACACCATCTACAACAATTAATTTGCCGGCATCCAAGGGAATATTTTGAAGACGCTTTTCTAACGCATCCATATCTTGATGTGGAAAGCGGATAAATTCGCCTTGCGAAAGCATACAGCCATCAACAATGCTTGCATGGTCGCTTTTATCGGCAAGGACATAGTCACCTTTTCCGACAAGCCCGCTTATCACACCAAGGTTCACCTGCAAGCCCGTGCTATACAATAAAACAGCCTCTTTTTTTACAAGTTGCGCTAGAGCCTCTTCAAGTTCAAGGTGAATTTCAAGAGTGCCGTTTAAAAAACGCGAACCAGCACAGCCTGTCCCGAATTTTTCAACTGCCGCCTTTGCTGCCTCTTTTATCTTCGGATGATTTGTAAGCCCTAAATAACTATTTGAGCCGAGCATCAAAACCTTTTTTCCGTTTATTATGACCTCGGTATCTTGAGCCGATGAAATCGTCCTGAAATATGGATAAAGCCCCATTGCCCTGACCTGTTCGGCGCTTTTAAACGACCTTACTTTTTTGAACAATGCAGGAAAATCGCCCGCTTCGCTTCCGTTGCAACACTGGTTGTTCGTTGCATCGGTGTTTTCCGTTTGCGAACCGGTCAGGTTTTTCAAGATATTTTTATATTCGTTTGCCATTCGACTTTGTATTTATCAGTATTTCCTAATATATTACAAGCCTGTATTACAATAGAGTTTTGGATTATTAAATCCCGTTCATTTAACTCCATTATAAATTTATTGCGTTGTTTTTGATACAAAACCTTATTAAGCCTGCTTTGATTTGCAGTTTTTAGTCAAGGAATTTTTATGTAGAATGAGTCTTTTGAATAAACAAACAAAAGATTTACAAGGATTTTTTAACACGGATAGACAGAATATACAGGATAAAAAATTGTCTCTTGTATCTTGTATCCTTATCTCTTGTCTCTTGTCTCTTGTATCCTTGTCTCTTGTATCTTGTCTCTTGTATCCTATCTATCCCTGTTAATTTAATCTTTTTAATCGCTTGATATGTTATGAATGAATTTTTTTTAGGTTTGTAAAAATGATATAAACCAAACCCGCGAAAGCAGGTGACAGGATTATAGCAAACGGAATAAAAACATCATAAACCGCTGAAAGCGGTGACAGAGCCATTATTTATATTATCGCTCTGTCACCACTTGCGTGGTTTTTACCTTGTCTTAATTTCAATGCTATAATTCTGCCACTCCTTGCGGAGTTTCAGAATGCCAGCCTTCGGCTGGTTGATATTATGGATAACCTATTTTATTTCACTATCTATGCTAATAATTTAGGTATTTTGTAAAATATCCTATCTATCCCTGTTAATTTATCTTTTTTTATCCTGTATATCCCTGTTAAATTATCTTTTTCAATC
>JAKPVM010000326.1 GCA_029572555.1 Verrucomicrobiota bacterium
AAAGCATTACAAAGATATGCTCGATATAGAGTTCACAATTGAAAAGGGCACACTGTATATGCTCCAATGCCGCGTTGGAAAACGTAACGGCGCCGCTGCGGTTCGTATGGCTGTCGATATGCATAGAGAAAAGTTGATAGATGCTGACACTGCGGTAATGCGAGTTGCCCCGAATCAACTCGTTGAACTTCTGTTGCCAATGCTTGACCCGAAGGCTGAACTTGCTACTCACCCGATTGCAAAAGGCTTACCAGCAGGTCCGGGCGGCGCTATTGGGCGCGCGGTCTTTACCGCAAAAGACGCAGTAGAATGGGCTGCACGCGGTGAAAAAGTCGTGCTTGTCCGAGAAGAAACTTCTCCCGAAGACGTGGACGGTATGCACAAGGCGCAGGCTGTTTTGACAAGCAAAGGAGGAATGACATCGCACGCTGCACTTGTTGCTCGCGGCTGGGGTAAATGCTGTATCGTAGGTTGCGCTGATATTCAAATCGCCGATGACAATAAGTCTTTCAAGACAAAGAGTGGCGCAGTGGTAAAGGAAGGTGAATGGATTAGCCTTAATGGAACAAAAGGACTGGTTTATCTGGGCAAGATTCCTCTCATTGATGTTGATATTGAACATAACAAGTTCCTTTCAGAGTTTATGAAACTTGTGGACAAAGCTCGTAAGCTCAAAGTCCGAACTAACGCTGACACGCCAAAAGATGCCGCTCAAGCGGTTAAATTTGGTGCTGAAGGTATTGGTTTATTCAGAACCGAACATATGTTTTATGGTGAAGGCAGCGACAAACCATTGTTCTTGCTTCGTAAGATGATTATGAGCAAGACGACTGAAGAACGTCGCAAGGCGCTCGGAGAACTATTCCCGTTTATCAAAGGCGATATCAAGGCAACACTTGAGACTATGGATGGCAGACCGGTAACCATTCGGTTGATTGACCCACCGCTTCATGAATTTGTTCCTCACGATGAAGCAAAACTCGCAGCTCTTGCGAAGGAATTGAACGTTGATATGGCAGAACTTGAAAAACGGACCGAGTCATTGCGCGAAAATAACCCGATGCTTGGACATCGCGGCGTTCGTCTCGGCATTACTTATCCCGAGATAACCGAAACACAAGTGCGAGCAATTCTTGAAGCCGCCGCGGAATTAGTCAAGTCTGGTAAAAAGGCGTTGCCTGAAATAATGATTCCTGTTACCTGCACAGTCAACGAGTTGGCTCATCAAAAGGCGATTGTTGACAGAGTTGCGGCAGAAGTGAAACAGAAATTCAATCTCAAGAAATTAGAGTTTATGTATGGCACGATGATTGAAATTCCACGAGCAGCCATCACTGCGAATAAGATGGCTGAAGTTGCTGAATTCTTCAGCTTTGGAACAAACGACTTAACACAAATGGGTTTAGGATTCAGCCGTGATGACATTGGGTCATTCTTGCCAGACTATCTAAACAACAAGATATTAAAAGACGATCCATTCCAGACAATTGACCAGGAAGGTGTGGGTGAATTGATTAAGATGGGTATTGAACGCGGCAGAGCAACAAGGGCTGTGCTCAAAGTAGGTATCTGCGGCGAACATGGTGGCGACCCTGATAGCGTTAAATTCTGCCATCGCGTTGGTATGAATTATGTTTCCTGCTCACCATTCAGAGTCCCGATTGCGAGACTCGCTGCGGCTCAAGCGGCAATTGAAGAAAAAAGGGCTGCTGCTAAAAAGCCTGCTAAAAAGAAGAAATAACCTCGCAGTTTAAAAAATTAACGCAAAACCGCCCTGATTTTACAGGGCGGTTTTTATTTAACATAACTTCACATAATAAAATATTTAACTGTTTTAATATCAATGAGTTATGAAAAATCATTATAGTATCATCCGTCTTTTCATATCATCAATACTATCTTTTCTATACCAAATTGGGATAATATTTTTTTAATGGTCTATATTAATATACCTAATAGAGGTGGCAAGATTATAGCAAAATAAATACATAAAACCCTGTCAAGTGGTGGTAGATTAAGTGTAGCAGAGGCATTCTTGCCTTTGGAAAAATGTGGCGCTGGCATCCTTGCCGACGGTTCTGAAACCATTGAGAGCAAGATGCTACAACCACATTTCCAATGGGAGCAAGATGAAACCACCGCATTAATCAAAATTAATTGAAACAGGATTTACAGGATATTTTTAATTAACAAGGATAGACAGGATATTTTACAAGATACAAGACACAAGGATAAACAAGATACAAGATACAATTTTTATCTTCTATATCCTTGTTAAAAATAAAAAATCCCTGTAAATCTTATGTTGATTTATTTGCACAATAGACTCGTAGAATATACAAAAATAACTGTTAGTGCGGTAAAATCAATTTTTAAAAAAATAAATCCCTGATTTTTCAGCGTGTTATGGATTTGCATTTCTTAATTCATAGGGTGCGTCAAAAGTCGGGAATACTTTTTCTCTCTGCATCACAGACAAGAATGTCTGTGTTACTCTTACATACAGGAATGTCTGCGCTTTGATTAAAAAGCAAAAGCAGAAATGTGGGCGCTACGCTTTTTCTGAGAACATTGCTTCTGCGAATTGTTCGGGGTCAAATGGTTGGAGGTCGTCGGGCTTTTCGCCAAGACCGATAAATTTTATGGGAAGGTTTAATTCTTGTTGTATAGCAACGACCATACCGCCTTTGCTTGTGCCATCGAGTTTGGTAATCACCAGTCCTGTGAGGTTGACAGCTTTATGAAATTCTTTTGCTTGATTAAGGGCGTTCGTTCCTGTCGTTGCGTCAAGAACAAGAAGGGTTTCGTGGGGAGCGCCGGGCAGTTTTTTGCTCATAACCCGATGAATTTTTTGCAACTCTTGCATAAGGTTATGTTTTGTATGGAGGCGGCCGGCGGTGTCTATAATCAAGTAGTCTGCATTTTTTGACAGCGCGGCGGTGATGGCATCGTGAGCAACCGCTGCGGGGTCTGCCCCGTGTGCTGATGAAATCACGGGGACATTAAGTCTATTTCCCCAGGTTTTAATCTGCTCAATTCCAGCGGCTCGAAATGTGTCACAAGCAGCAAGTAAAACTTTTAGGTTATTTTCCTGCAGCATATAGGCTAATTTTGCTGCTGTGGTTGTTTTGCCTGTCCCGTTCACACCGACGATTGAAACGACGGTAAGTCCGTTATTGTTTATGACAAGTTCGGCTTTATTGTTTTTAAGTGAATCTACAACGATTTTACTGGCTATTTCAAAGACATCTAATCCTGAGATGCCCTGTGTTTCATAAGCTTTTTTGACTGCATCAATAATTTTAAGAGTCATTGGCATTCCAAGGTCAGCGCCAAGTAGCGCCGCTTCGAGTTCTTCAATTAAACGCGAAGTAAATTTTGGCGAGCCCGTAACGATTCTTTTAATCTCGTGGGCAAGTTTTTGATGTGTTTTTTGTAAACCTGCTTTAAATTTATCAAATAATACCATAAATCTATTTACCCGATGTTGATTCGCGAGATGGTCTTAAAATATCCGCTTTTATTTTATCCAGAATTCCGTTTACAAATTTACCGCTCTCTTCTGTGGAATATTTTTTTGCTATGTCAACTGCTTCATTAATGCTGACGACTGGCGGGATATCTTCGCGAAACATCATTTCATAAGTCGCAAGCCGAAGTATGTTTCTATCAATTAAGGCTACCCGTTCAAAGTCCCAGTTTTTCAGATATTTTTTGATAACATTATCGCACTCTTCTTTATGTTGAAGCACACCGCAAATCAACTGGTCTGCAAAGGATCTGACAGTCATTTCTTCAACTGTTGGTGGAGGCAATTCAACCTGTTTGCCATATCTCGGAGATTTGTTGCTCTTATCAAATTCAACAAGTCGGACAGTCTCCCAGAACTCGTTTAATGCGAGGTCAAGGTTTTCTGGCGGATTCTGTTCGCATTGAAATAGGAATTGAACAGCCCGTTCTCTGGCATCTCTTCGGAGTCCCATATTGTTAATGTCTGAAATGTCTTGTTCCGGTGAACACCATAGCGATGTTATTTTCGTTTGCCGCTTTTATGACTTCGTGGTCGCGAATTGAACCACCGGGCTGGATTATTGCTGCGGCTCCTGCTCCGGCGGCAGAAATCACGCCGTCAGGGAACGGAAAGAATGCATCGCTGCAAACAACACTGCCTTCTAACGGCAAGCCTGCTTCTGCGGCTTTCCAGATGGCAATCCGCACCGAATCCACACGGCTCATTTGACCAGCGCCGATTCCCAGTGTCCTATCCGGCGCAGTAAATACGATTGCGTTTGATTTTACGTGTTTAACAATCTTCCAGCCAAATTTCATTGCTGCCTTTTCTTCTTTTGTTGGCGGGCGGTCTGTGACAACTTTCCAATTAGTTTCAACATCGCTTTTAATGTCCGGCTGCTGGACAAGGAGAGAGTTAGCGCCAACAGTTCTGATATCGCAGTTATAATCTACAAATGGCGGTTTAACCATCTGCATCAAGCGGAGGTTCTTCTTTTTTTGCAATACTTTGAATGCCTCTGTGGTAAAGTCGGGCGCAACAATTACTTCGCTAAAGATTTCAGATATTGCCATAGCGCATTGTTCATCAAGGATTTTGTTGACTGCGATAATACCGCCAAATGGCGCTTGTTTATCGGTTGCATAAGCCTTGTCCCATGCCGCTTTTAATGTCTTGCCACGAGCCACGCCACAAGGATTTGTATGTTTTAAAATCGCAATCGTCGGCGAATCATCAAGAAATTCAGAAATCAGATTTGCAGCCGAACAAAGGTCAAGAATGTTGTTGTAAGAGAGTTCCTTGCCGTGCAGTTGTCTGAAATATTCATTGAACCTGCCATACAGCGCCGCTTTTTGATGCGGATTTTCGCCATAACGGAGATTTTGAGCGCGGGCAGCTGTCAATGTAAATATTGAAGGCAATTCTTCATTTAACTTAAATTGCTTTTCAAGATATGCCGCTATTGCGGCGTCATAAGCGGCTGTCCTTGCAAAGACTTTTGCGGCGAGTTTTCTTCGTAATTCAAGCGAGGTATTGCCGGTGTTTTTGATTTCTGTCGCCACGAGGAGGTAATCCGACGGGTCAACGACCACAGTAACGCTTTCGTGATTTTTGGCGGCGCTTCGCAGCATCGATGGACCGCCAATGTCTATATTTTCTATTGCCTCAAACAATGTTACGTCAGGTTTTGCGACCGTGTTCTCAAATGGATAAAGGTTCACCACCACAAGATCTATTGGCTCAATATCAAATTGTTCAATTGTCGCCTCGTGCTCTTTGTCGCCGCGAACAAAAAGCAGACCGCCGTGAACCTTGGGATGTAAAGTTTTTACCCTGCCATCCAATATTTCAGGAAAGCCGGTATATTCGCTGATGTCTTTGACCTTTAAGCCAGCATCGCGCAAAATCTTTGCTGTGCCGCCAGTGGAAATTATTTCAATACCGACAGACGCAAGAACCTGAGCAAATGCCACAATACCAGTTTTATCTGAAACCGATAACAGCGCTCTATTTATTTTATTCATATACAATTCCGTTTATCATTTATCCACCACGCATTGTTCAGAATACCTGATTCTTTCAGAAAAATCCAATGCGGTTTAACAAAATAATATCAATCAGTATTTTACGGCAAAAATTCGGTTTTAACCTCTCTGCCACTAATATACTTTGCCTTATTTAGCAGAAAGTTAAATCCATTTTGCCTTTAAAACCCTTCTGTAATCTTATTTAACATTGTTTATCTTCTCAAACTAACAAACTATTCACCAACGAGCATACCTCATTTTTAACCACCCAAATTGTATTTATTTCTTTAATCAATTACTATACATTTTGTATCTGGTTATGAAATTTAAATCAATAAATTGCATCTCTTTGTTGGTCTTCCTTATAACCGCAACTGTTTTAGTTGCCGCTGAAAATGCGAATAAGCCAAACATCCTATTCATTTTAACAGACGACCTTGGTATTAACGACCTTGCGTGTTACGGCAGAAAAGAACATAACACGCCTAACATTGATAGGCTGGCAAATGAAGGCTTAAAATTCACGCGGGCTTATTGCGCCCTACCGATATGTTCGCCGAGCAGGGCGGGCATTATAACGGGCAAAAATCCCGCTGTCCTTCATTTAACAACATTCTTGCCAGGCCGTACGGATTGTCCGTCTCAAAAACTTTTGCATCCTAAAATAGAACAGAATTTGCCTCTGGAAGAAAAAACGATTGCAGAGCATCTGAAAGAACTCGGCTATGCCACAGCATGTATTGGCAAATGGCACCTTGGCGGAAAGGGATTTACCCCAAAGGAACAAGGCTTTGATTTTTATCATCCGGGCAACGCAAAAACAAAGCCTTCGGCAACCGAAGGTGGCAAAGGCGAATATGATCTTACACGCATGGCAATTAAATTTATGGAGACAAACAGGAACAATCCATTTTTTATCTATCTTGCTCACAACACACCGCATATACCGTATTCGGCAAAAGATGAACTTGTTGAGAAAAACAAAAACGCATTTGAACCAGTGTACGCTGCATTAATGGAAACGGTTGATGACACCGTTGGTATGCTTTTGAGAAAACTTGATGAATTAGATTTGTCAAAAAATACGCTTGTTATTTTTACTTCTGACAACGGAGGATTACACGTTCCCGAACTGAATCATAAAATAATAACTCACAACAATCCTTATCGCGCCGGTAAAGGCTATTTATACGAAGGCGGGTTGCGAATACCGTTGATTGTCCGCTGGCAGAGACGGATTCCTGCTGGAAAGGTCATTGATTCACCTGTGATTAATACCGATTGGTTGCCGACATTTTTTAAATTGCTTGATATGCCAACACCTGCGGGATTGGACGGCGAGAGTATTTTAGATATCCTGCTTAACGGCAAAGAAGCCGAAACCCAACGACGGTTCTATTTTCATTTTCCACATTACACAAATCAGGGCGGCAGACCCGGCGGCGCCGTCATAGAAGCCGAGTGGAAGCTGATTGAGAATTATGAAGACGGTTCATTAGAATTGTATAATTTACAAACGGACATCAGCGAACGACATAATCTCGCAAAGTCTGAACCGGCTGTCACAAGCCGCCTTTATAATCTTTTAGATCAATGGCGATTGAAAAACAAGGTTCAGACAAATAGCGTAAACCCGAACTTCAATCCCGAATTACATCGTAAGTTATACGTTGATATTGACCCATCTTTATTTAATCCACTAACAACCAAAGATTTTGACCAAATTTTAGAATGGCGAAAATTGATGGATAATGTAGTAAAAATGAAGCAACAATAATTCAAGTACCGACGGCGCAATGCTGACGCCATATTAAATATTCTTGAAATAAATTTTTGATAGTTATTAAATGCAAATATGAAAATGCAAAAGTCAGTCAATTTTATTGCTGGGATTGCAATCTTTTTTGCGATACAAACATCGAATTTATCCGCTGCGTCCCTGATACAACCCGGAGATCGCGTCGCAGTGGTGGGCGATTCTATTACTGAACAAAAATTGTATTCGAAATATATCGAGACGTATTTGCTCGCCTGTTCAGGTGTTGAAGATGTGAAGGTGTTTCAATATGGATGGGGCGGCGAGACCGCTGGCGGTTTTGCTTCGCGTATGGAAAATGATTTGGCTGGCTTCAAACCGACTGTTGTTACGCTTTGCTATGGAATGAACGACGGACAGTATCGTCCTTATGTGGATGACATTGGACGAAATTATGAGGCAAATATGCGCCGTATCATTGATGGACTTAAAAAACTTGGTGTTAGAACAATTATAATAGGTTCTCCCGGTGTGGTTGATTCAAAATATTTCGTTAAAAATAATTTCGCTCCGCTTTCAGGCGCCGATGGATATAACCAAAATCTCGGCAAACTCCGCGACATCTGCAAAAAACTTGCTCAGGAATATGAACAACCGTTTGCTGATGTTCATCAGGCAATGCTTGATACAATGATTAAGGCAAAAGCCAAAATGGGCGAAGAATTCGATGTTGCTGGAAAAGACGGCGTTCACCCGAGGCAGAACGGCCATCTGGTTATGGCTTATGCATTTTTAAAGGCGATGGGATTTGATGGTAATATCGGCGAGATTTCTGTTGATTTGAACGGCAACGCAACCGCAACCAGCGGTCACAAGGTTCTTTCTGTTAAAAACGGCACTGTGGAAATCGAGAGCGTTAAATATCCTTTCTGCTTTGACCCTGACACAAAATCGCCTTCAAGCACAAGAAGCATCCTCCCATTCTGCTCCTTCAATGACGATTTAAATAAATTGACGCTTAAGGTAAAAAATCTTTCTAAACCTCGCGCTCGCGTTAAATGGGGCGAACAGACAAAAGAATTTACAAAAGGACAACTTGAATCTGGTATTAATCTTGCCGCGGAGTTTTCTCAAACACCGTTTGACGAGAATTTTCAGAACATCATCCGCGCTATTGGGACAAAACAGAATTATGAAACCGTCTTGATTAAAAACCTTATCACAAGCTTCCGAAACTTCTCAAACGAGACGAAAAACGACCCTGAACTTGCCCAGGCGTTTAAGACCGTCACAACCCGTTTAATGGTGCGTCATAGCGAATTGGATAAAGAAGTAAGACAACAAATCGTCCCTGTTAAACACACAATAGAAATTGTCCCGATAGATTAACAGACATTATTTATTGCCCGCTTTTTGGGAAATGGTTTGAAATTTATCTTTTAATAATTGATTTTCAAAAAGTTGTGGATAGGTTTTTTCCGTCTGTTTCAGGAAAGCCAAAGCCTTTTCCTGGCGTCCTAAAGAAATCAATGTATCAGTATAATTTAACGCTATTCTGATTCGCTGATTTAAAGAACATTTATTTTTAAAGGCTAATTCAAGACAGTTTAGAGCATCATCGTATTTTTTTTCGGCAAGATAAAGTTCGGCGAGTTTTTCCTGCAAGATTGAACTCTTGCGCGTAAGATCCTGTTTTTCTAAATACTCAATCATATTCGTAGGTGAACGTCCTGCGCCAAGATTTATATTCACCCAGCGCAAATAGACCCATTCAAGATTTTTTGAATCTGTCTTTTCTAATGCCTTCTGCCATTCCTCCAAATTTTTCTTAAACGGCTGATAAAGCGGGTCGCCAATTGCCACATTTTGCCACGAAATAGTGTGTTGCGAGACAATAAACGACTCGCCAAAGGTTGAACCGCGCAGGAGAAATTGCGTTAAAAAAACCGGAATATATGGCGTGCCGCCAAGACCGGGTTCATTGACACTGCCCATTGTGACGGTAACGCCTTTCGCAAGAAGTGGTCCCACCCAGCGCGCTGTTGTGGTTCTTAATTTTTCGCAACTAAACGAGTGCAGATGATACGCAAATGCGCCGGGCATAAACTCGACTGAATCCTTTAAAAAAGGTCCCGACACATTATCGTCATACCACCCAGCGTAAATAGCGATATGGCTCATCGGAAAATCTGCGGGAAATGTGGTTGAATTTGTGTCAACGACGGTTTCAAAGCCGAGCCGAGTACACCAGAATGCAGACTCTAAAAGCCATTTATCGCCTTCGGCATAAGCGCCATCCGTTACCCCGCGCAAATCAAAATATGCCCGCCCCCACAGACCGGTTTTTTCGGCTTCGATTGCTTTATCCACAAGAGACATTGCAATCTTAGAGGTTGGACCGTCAAGGCGAGTTACAATCAACACCCCGTTTGTGGGATGTATTAAATTGTTGTTTGTCGTCATAAAAACCGGGTTCAAAGCAGGTCCGTCCAATCTATATGTAAAAGGACCTCGTGGAAGACAGGTCAATTCACTATCCACTGAGGCTTCGTTTCGGTTTAATTTCTGCGGAATTTGGCCATCGTCTTTGCTGGCTACATTTTTGTCTTCAAGAATCTTTACAGGCACGCCATAACATAAAACTCCGTATCGGATTTTTGAACGCAATGGTGGGAGCATTACCTTGCCCTTATTTGTGTAGGATTCAAACAACTTTGTATCAATAAGTTTCTTTAAAAGCGGGATTTCGAGTTTTAACTGATAATCCTTTCTGGTCATCGCCTCGTCCGATGGCAAATCAAAACCAAGAATCTGATTAGACGGCACATTTCTTAATTTTGAATAATGAAGGGCAACCTCTTTAGATTCTCGCAAAAGGCTGTTGTAAATTACTACAACCGAAGAACCATCTTCGCAATATCCGCTTGTTATTAAAAATCCAAACAATGGTACAAGACAAACCATCAATTTTATTTTGTTAATCATAAATCAATCGATTTTTATTTTTAACCCATCATAAGCAAGAAACACGTTCTCTGGCAATTCAGATTGGGCATCATCGTGGTCATAATCGTGTGTTAGATGTGTGAAATAAGTGGTTTTTGCGCCGATTTTTTTCGCAATTTCAATCGCCTCGTCTCGTGAAAGGTGCGTCCAGTGCGGTTTATATCTCAAAGCGTCAATTATCAACACTTTCACGCCTCTGCATTTTTCTATCTCACTATCCGGAACAGTTTTGCAATCGCTTAAATAAGCAAACGTTTTTGAGCCGTTTTTAGAAAACAGGTAGCCAGTGCTTGTAATCTGGCCATGCGGCAGATTGACCGGCGTAACATTGAGGTCGCCAAGTTCAAATCCACCGTTCACAATGTGCGGTTCAGGGACGAAATAACCCTTGGGATGCGGTCCATTATGAAATGCGTAAATAAACACTCGCTTCAAATCCGCCATTGTTTGTTCGCTTGCATAAACCGGCATAGCACCGCCCCGGATATCGCAAAACCGACGACAATCATCTAATCCCATTATATGGTCTGCGTGACTATGTGTGAACAGAACCGCGTCAAGCCATCGGATTTTTTCACGCAAAACCTGCATCCTAAAATCCGGCGTCGTATCAATTACAAATTTTACTTTGTCAGTTGTCACATAAATCGACGGACGAGTACGATGGTTTTTGGGATTGGCAAGGAATTCAGGAGGGTAATCCATACCGATTAATGGTACCCCCTGCGATGTCCCTGTCCCCAAAAATATTACTTCAATAGCCATAAACCAATTATTCGTTCAATATTATTTAAACCACCGCTTGAATCAAGTTATATACAATTAAATCAAAAACTACAATTCGGCTTTCCACGCCGTCTTCAAAGCAGAACCTAAAAACCTATCTGCAAGTCGGGTAAAATGCTCCGGCGCGTCAGTAACATAGACCGTAACATTTCCTTTTCTATCGGTAGAAGGATGAAGCAGACCCCGATTTTCAAGTTTAACTTTTACACTCTCGGCGCAACTCTGCGCAGAATCAACAAGAGCAATTTCTGTTCCGGTAATCTTTTTAATTTCAGATTTTAACAATGGATAATGCGTGCAACCCAACACCAATGTATCAATATTTTTATTTAAAAGCGGTTTCAAATAAATAGATAAAACCTCCAGCGTAACCTTATGGTTAATCCAACCTTCTTCAACGAGAGGGACAAGCAGCGGGCAAGCCTTTGCAAAGACTTTCGCCTTTTTAACCTGAGCCATTATTGCGGCTGTATAACTGCGGCTGTTTATTGTTGCGTTTGTGCCGATGACACCGATTCTATAATTCTTTGTCCTTTGAAGCGCAGACGATACGCCCGGTTCTATCACCCCAAATACAGGGACTTTGCAAATTCGTTCAAGTTCAGGCAAAGCCCATGCTGACACCGTGTTGCAAGCAACCACAATCGCTTTTATGCGTTGCCTTAACAAAAACCGAGCATCCTCGCGGGCGAATTGAATCACTGTTTCCGGAGACTTTGTTCCATAAGGCACTCGCGCAGTATCGCCAAGATAAATTATATCCTCGCAAGGCAAAAGTCTTCTTATAGCCCGAACAACCGTCAAACCACCAATTCCAGAATCAAATATCCCGATTGGTAAAGACTTTGATTTAGAATTCTTTGCGTTCATCTAAACAGAATTTATTTAACATTCAGTATATTGTTATTACAATGAATAAAATAGTTGGTTTTTAAACAATAAAAAAGTCCGATGTCTTTCAGAACATCGGACTTTTAGTTCTACAATTTATTTAATTTACGGCTCTACCGGCGATGCCTTTTGCTTTTTTTCCAATAGCTTTAGCAGGTTCTTTTGGTCTTAAATCCCTGACAGCCTTGCCAGCCTGCCACATTTCAGAATTGCCCATTGCGCTCAATTCTTTTTGCAATTCTTCTTGATAATTTGGTTTGCCGCAGGCTTTTATCACTCGTTCAGTTTCTTTGCCTGATTTTACCCTTTCATACAATTCTTTGAATACAGGCATGACTGCTTTTTTGAATTTAGGCTTCCAGTCAAGCGCTCCACGTTGCGCTGTGGCTGAACAATTGGAATACATCCAGTCCATTCCCTTTTCATCCACAAGGCGAATGAGACTTTGAGTAAGCTCCTCAACAGTCTCGTTAAATGCCTCGCTTGGTGAATGTCCATTTTTCCTCAGGATGTCGTATTGCGCTTCCATAATTCCAGCAAGGGCGCCCATTAAAACACCGCGTTCACCGGTTAAATCGCTATAGACCTCGTGTTCAAAAGTCGTTGGGAAGAGATAACCTGAACCAATGCCAATACCAATAGCAAGACATCTATCCATTGCTTTTCCTGTGTAATCCTGTCCGACTGCAAAACTGGAATTAATACCCGAACCGCTCAAGAAATTCCTTCTTACAGAAGTCCCCGAACCTTTCGGTGCAACCATAATGACGTCCACATTCTCGGGCGGTATTACACTGGTCTGTTTTTTATAAACGATAGAGAACCCGTGAGAGAAATAAAGCGCATCGCCTTCTTTCAGGTTTTGTTTGACGAGGGGCCAGATTTGCCGTTGCGCAGCGTCGCTAACGAGCATCATAATAATAGTTCCCCTGCGGACTGCCTCATCAAGTTCAAATAATGTCTTTCCTGGCACCCATCCATCTTTTCGTGCACGGTCCCAATCTTTTTGAAATCGGCTGTCCTGTCCAACAATTACATTAAATCCATTGTCTCTGAGGTTCAACGATTGCGCAGGTCCCTGCACTCCATAGCCGAGGACTGCAATCACTTCATTCTTCAAGACCTTCCGCGCTTTTGACAGTGGGAATTCTTTTCTTGTAATAACTTCTTCCACTACACCACCAAAGTTTATCTTTGCCATAATTTTCCTTTCTTATATTACTAATTTTTCAATTTTATCATTTTAATTTTATAACGCAACCATTTTTAATTTTTACCGACGTGGAAGCGCTACCTTTCCGGTTCGGGTTAATTCGGCAATGCCAAATCCGTCCATAAGTTCTATGAATTTCTCCACCTTATCTTCGTCGCCGGTAATTTCAATAGTTAAACTATCCGGTTGCACATCCACAATTTTTGCCCTAAAAATATCTGTAATCTGCATAACTTCGGCGCGGCTTTTTGAGTTCACCTTGACTTTGATAAGGGCGAGTTCGCGATCAACATATTCGCCTTCGTGAAAATCACGAACTTCAATTACATTTATTAATTTGTTTAGCTGTTTAACAATCTGTTCAAGTGTTGCGTCATCTCCGCGAGTCACAATTGTCATTCGGGAGAATTTCGGATTCTGTGTCGGCGCAACGTTTAGAGAATCTATGTTATAGCCGCGTCCGCTGAACAATCCAGCCACGCGCGTCAACACGCCAAACTTATTCTCTACAAGCACTGATATTGTATGTCTCATTTTTTGTTAATATTTAGTTTTTATATACTAAAACAAAAACCCGCGTTTCTACTCTTGAACCGCGGGTCGCCGTTAAATTTAAAGAACACCGGTGCCGCGTCGCTTATACGACGACAACGACAGCCAGTGCTTTTAAAATCTTTCCCATTTCTTATAAAAATAAACAACAATACAAACCGTGTCAAATTTTTTCTTAAATCAAATTTGGAATAAAAGTAGCACAGGCATTCCTGTTTGTGTCCTTTCAAATCCGCCAGCGGGGAGAACAGGATTACAGCAAAACATAGTGCAAACACATTCCACAACCTGCGAAAGCAGGTGAAAGGATTGTAGCATAAGCATCAGAAAAAAACATTATAAACCCCGATAAACGGTGACAGAAACATAATTTGTTTTCAAATTACGACTCTGTCACCTCTTGCGAGGTTCTTGTTCTGTTTTAATTTCTCCGCTATAATCCTACCACTCATGGCGGAGTTTTTAAAATGCCAGCCTAATGCTGGCTGATAAAATATTATGGGTTGAGGCAGTAGCAGATGTCTTGAGATTTAAAAGAACTAATAGGTCTATTGGTTTAAAAATCTTCACTCCCATAACTTATCTTATAGAGCATACCTGTCTTTGCGGAAATTATTGCCCTTAATCCAAGATATATTTTTTCTAACTTACTGAGTTTAAGGCGTTTTTCTGTAAAGACGTTGTAATGTTTTTTGCGGAGTATTTTTAGCAACCTCCAATAAACTTCGCCCATTAATTCTGCGGCTATCATTGATTTTTTATCTTCAATAGGAAGAAGATTTCTGGCTTGTTTATAATGAAAGGCTGATTTCTTTGCGACTTTGCTTGCAACCGCATAATATCTTTGAGAATAGACGCCGTTCAAAATATCTTCCTCTTTAAGTCCGTGTTGTTGCAATAAATCAAGCGGAATGTATATTCTGCCCCGTTCAGCATCGTTTTTCACATCTCGCAAAATATTTGTTAGTTGAAAAGCTTTCCCTAAATGAACAGCAAAGTTTTTGGACTGTTTGTTTTTATAACCAAATATTTCTATGCTCAACAAACCCACGACTGACGCCACTCTGTAACAATATAAATCAAGGTCTTCAAAGGATTTGTATCGTTTAATTTCAAGATCCATCTCAATGCCTTTTAATAGTTCATCAAATAGTTCAAAGGGGATATTATATTTAGATATAACAGGTTTCAGTTCACGGTTGACTTCTAAAGAAGGCTGAGCTGTAATTGTTATTAAATCATTTCGCCAGAAGTTAAGCCTTTCCTTACGTTGTTCAATCGGGACATTTTCCTCATCAACTACATCATCAATTTCCCGACAAAAGGCATAGAGTGCGGACATATCGAGCCGCTTATCTTTTGGCAGGACACAAAACGCAAAAGCAAGATTTGAAGCGCTTTTTTGTGTAACTGTAACTGTGTAACTCATCGGAATATATACAAAGATTTCCTAAACCAGTTGGTTCATTGTTGGACATTTGTTTGAGTGTTATTATTTGACTCTGTGCGTTTTGGTGGCAAACCTCCCACATCGGCAAGTGTTGGGTATCGTCTTTTATATTTTCTATGTTGTTTCTTAAGCCCGAGCCAGTTTTTGGCTTGCCCATTTTGTGGGGGGGCATCGGATTTTTCCTCAGTCTTATTGCTATTTTTAAAAACCCAGATAATCAAAAGTGCAATGCAAAATAGCACAAGCACTGCGGCGACAACAATCAAGACGCTATAAACCCACGGGCTTAAATTTTGGACTGGTGTAGCCGGGACTGGTAAATCCGATGGCGTAGACGCTAAAAAAAATGGAATATAACCAATCATTTTACATCCTCTGTTTTTTCTTCTCCGTCATCTTCCACCTTAATGCCGAGCCGATTTATCCTATAACGGAGAGCGTGCCTTGTAATTTTTAACTGGTCTGCGGCGCGTGAAAGATTATATTTATTTTGTTCAAGAGATGTCATAATTATATTTCTTTCAAAATCTTCGACCAATTCGTCAAGTGATTTATCATTTGAAATAACTGGAAAAGGAGTTTTCCTGAGTCTTGCTTCAAGATGAAAATCCGGAAGGCTTGTTTTTTTAATCAAATTGCCGTCTTCAAGTATCACTGCGCGCTCAACGACGTTGCGCAATTCTCTTACATTACCCGGCCAATGATGGGACAACAGTTTTTCTTTTGCTTCTTGTGTAAAACCTGTGATGTTTTTTCCCATTACTTTTGAATAATGGCTTAAAAAGTGTTCGGCAAGAAGAATTATATCATTTCCACGTTCTCTTAATGGCGGTGGACTGAATTGAATCACATTCAATCGGTGATACAAATCTTCCCTGAAATTTTCCTGTCGAATTGCCTCAATAATATCCTTATTAGTCGCAGCAATCAATCTCACATCGACTTTCAATTCTTCATTTCCTCCGACCCGAGTAAAAGTCCCATTTTCAAGGAATCGCAAAAGTTTAGCTTGTAAGGAACGGCTCATATCGCCTATTTCATCAAGAAAGATTGTTCCGCCATCAGCCTCTTCTACTCTGCCGGGTTTTTGCTTTAAAGCGCCAGTGAAAGCCCCTTTTTCATGGCCGAACAACTCGCTTTCAAGAAGATACTCCGGTATTGCTGCGCAATTTATTCTCACATAGTTATTATCTTTTCTTTTGCTTAAATAATGTATTGCCCCGGCAATCAATTCCTTGCCGGTTCCGCTCTCACCAAGAATCAATACTGTTGTATCTGTGGGTGCTACCATTTCAATCAATTTTTTCAATTCTTGCATTTGCGGAGAGTCGCCAATGATTTGCTCAAGGGTAAAACTGTAAACTTCCTGTTCTCGCCAGGCTGTATTTTCCTTAATCAGTGAATATTTTTCAGCGCATCTATAAATGGCGTGTATCAGTTCTTCCGGTTCAAAAGGTTTCGCAAGATAATCTTCGGCGCCGCATTTTATAGCATCAACGGCTTGACGCGGTGTTGCATAAGCAGTGATTACCAGAACGGGTATATGTTGCCAACGTTTTCGGACATATTTCAGAAACTCCATTCCTGTCATTCCGCCAAGCCGAACATCGGTCAATATCATAAAAAAGTCCTGCCGTTCTAATTGCTTTAGTCCATCCTCAGCAGATTCTACTGCAATTACATTATAGCCATCGCTTGTTAAAATGTTAGAGAGAGAAATCCGCATATTCCGTTCATCATCTACTATAAGGAGCGGAGGCAATAATTTTTTATTCACCTGTTTCATAAGTTACCGTCGGTAAAATTACAATAAACCTTGCGCCTTTACCGGGATGTGATTCAACCTTTACAGTTCCGCCATAAATATCAAGGTTTTGTCTCACAATTGCAAGACCGAGCCCGGTACCGGTCGCCTTTGTCGTAAAATACGGTTCAAAAATCTTATTTATCTTGTCAGGTTCTATACCCGGTCCTGTATCGGTTATAGATATTTCAATTTTATCATTTTCATCTTTTTGTACAATTATATCAAGAATTCCTTTATTGTTTATGGCGTCGCGTGCATTTTGCAAAATGTTTACAAAAATTGCCTTGAGATGATTTTCCTGCATCATTACCGGGGCTTCTTTAAGTTTATAAGTTTTATTTATCACTACATCAAAACCTGAGCGCGGTGGGAACACAGTTTCAATAGACGCCTCAAGGACTTTTATAACATCAAGTTTTTTAACCCTGCCCTCAGCAAGAGCGGCATAACCTAAAAGGTCGGTAACAATTTTATCCGCCTTTACAACCTCTTCCCTGATGATTTCAATCTGCTGTTTTATTGAATCTGATGTATCCTTTAATGTCCTTTGAAGAATAAATGCGGAGTTATTTATGATGGCAAGTGGATTTTTAATTTGATGGGCGATTTCAGCTGCGATTCTACTCGTAGCTTGCAATTGTTCAGATTTTGATTCAAACAACTGACGCTCCTTTGTTGCCATTTCACTTTTCAAAAGCAATATTTGCAATCCATAAAAACAGATTGCAAACAAAATTAACAGCACTGTTCTTAACAATACTGGCTCGGGATTATCAGGCGGCAAAAGGTCAAGTGAACGCAATGTGTTCTCGTCAAGACCGGTGCTAAAATGGCTTTCAGATGAGGCAGACTGGTCTTCTTTCAGGTTAATATCTTCTTTCAATTTGATATTGTGTTTATTTGTGATACGATTATTAAATCGTGGCGGGATACCAAGTTCTGCTTCTGTTACAGTTATATATGCGTTCTTCTCCATATCTCTAATTTTTATATCCAAAGTACCTGCGCTGACGTATAGGAGACAGATAATTATATTTAGAGATAGTTGTTCACGCGCAACAGGATGAACCAGTGTATTTCTCAACATCAAACCGACGAACAACCAATAAAGCATGCTGCTATAACCACCCGTAATAAGTGTTAAAATTGCAAGCAGTATGGCATCAAAAAAACCATTCAGAAATAATACCCCGCGAATTTTAATTAATTTATTACGCCGATTGGTTAACAAGAACACCGACAGCACAGCATTAAACAAAATGTAAAAAATAAAATAACTTTGAATAAAATGAAGCGCTGTTTCGCGAAACGGTGTTTCCTTTGCTAACAACTGTGAAAAAAATAGATAATATACAAGGATTAATATCAAAATCCATTTTATCGGAAGAACTATATCGCATTCTATCTCTTTAAGTCTTTTGATTTGAAGATTAAAAGATGGATGGACAGGTTTAAGAAGCTGTCTATACTCATTTAATACCTTTTTCAGTTCTTCTTTCATTCTGACGGTTAAGACCGTCTCATTGATTTAAATTAAGTTTTTCCAGAACAAATTTAACAATTTTATCAACCGCCATCAACCTACCTATCCCTTCATAACCGCAAGAAAGAACGCCTTCTTCCGGACCAATAAATTCAACGTCGCGGGATTTCAAGATTTCCACATTTTTTTGCGTCGCCGGATGCAGCCACATCTTGCCGTTCATAGCAGGTGCAATTACGATTTTCGCCTTTTCATTAAGAGCAAGGGCTATACAGGTAAGGGCGTTATCCGCAATTCCAAGTGCGAGTTTAGCGATTGTGTTTGCTGTTGCCGGGGCTATAAGCAGCATATCCGCTTCATCAGCGAGTGAAATATGCGTCGGCACCCAATCGCCTTCCTCAAATAAGGAAGTGATTACTGGGTTTCTTGAAAGTGTTTTTAATGGCAACGGTTTAATAAAATGCGCAGCGTCATCGGTCAAAACAATATGTACCGAAACCCCAGCCTTCACCAGCTGGCTTGTTATATCAAGCGCCTTATGAGCCGCAATTGAACCAGTAACGCCAACAACAACCACGGGATTCTTTTTCATAATTAAATAATCCTTCTGACACTTAATCTTTCCGCATTAACAATCGCCCGAAGACGGTTTAAATCTTCTTCCATAGATGCGCTGATGATTAAATAATCATATTCTTTCCAGTGCTTGATTTCTTCTTTTGCAAGGCAAAGTCTTTTCTTTAAAGTCTCTTCGTCGTCAAGGCCGCGATTTTTCAGCCGATTCACAAGGACATCTAAAGATTCGACCCCCACAAAGACCGATACTAAGGAACGACGGAGTTTTTCATCTTTTTCCGATGCTTCTCTGACACTTGCAGCGCCTTGAACGTCTATATTCAGCAGTACATCTTTGCCTTGTTCAATCTTACGGAACACCTCTTTTTTTAAAGTTCCATAATAGTTGCCGTACACATTCGCAAATTCTAAAAATTCATCATTTTTTATTTTTTGTTCAAATTCTTCCTGGGCTAAAAAGTAATAATCAACGCCATCTGCTTCCCCTGTTCTCGGAGGTCTTGTAGTGCAGGTTATTGCGCGTTCAACATTCTTCTCCGCTTTAAGCAAATTATTGCAAAGCGTTGTCTTTCCAGCCCCCGATGGCGCTGATAGGACTATCACCAATGGTTGCGGTTTTACAACTTCAAACAATTTTTCTTTTTCTTCCATCGTTTCATTCAATATTTTGAACCTGTTCACGGAACTTTTCCAGTTCAGTTTTAAGAAACACTACTTCGTGAGAGATAGCTGCATTGTTTGCCTTTGAGCCAATTGTGTTAATCTCGCGGTTCATTTCTTGCGCAAGAAAATCAAGCGTCCTACCCACCGGTTCATCTTTCTTGGTATATTCATAAAATTTCTTAAAGTGGCTATCCAAGCGTGCAATTTCTTCGGATATATCGCAACGGTCTGCGAATAACACTATCTCTTTTAATAATCGTTCTTCATCTTCGGGCTTAATTTCCAGTCCCGCCTTTTTAATCTTTTCATAGAGTTGCTCCTTATATTTTGAAACAACTTGCGGGGTTTTTTCTTTGACCTTTTTAATAGCCTTGCGCATATTTTGGATTCGCGATTTTAAATCATTTTCAAGGTGTTTTCCCTCTTGCCTTCTCATATCCAGAAAATTTTTCAGCGCCTGGTCTATAAGCCTTTTTAATTGATTCCATTGTTTCTCGCCATCTATTTCAGGCTGTTGGCTTTCTAATACCCCCGGTGAGCGAATTATTAATTCAAGATTTAGCGAATTATTTAGTCCAA
Source organism: Verrucomicrobiota bacterium (assembly GCA_029572555.1). Lineage (GTDB taxonomy): Bacteria > Verrucomicrobiota > Verrucomicrobiia > Limisphaerales > JAKPVM01 > JAKPVM01. The sequence goes on from JAKPVM010000326.1 coordinate 20,301, forward strand.
GATCTTTTGCCAGATTTTTGAATTCTTTCGTATAAGCCTTCGCCAAATCGTAGTTTATGAGCCTTGATTTAGCCTTATTCTTAATGGCATCAACAGTTATTCGCGCTGTAATCTGACCTCGTGAGACAAATTTGCCGATATGTTCACGAATCAACGTTTCTGATACAGATAATTCCGATGGTAAAATGATTTGAATTTCGCTCTGACGCCGATTAACAGATGATATCTCGACTACAACACGATAATAATCAAACTGTTTTTCAGCCCGACCATATCCAGTCATTGAATTCATATATAGAACTATGCACAAGAGAAGCCTTTATGAAAATCTAAATTTTTAAAATTGAATTAAATTGAATTATTTGGTTTTTCTTTAATCATTAATATAAATGGGCGCAATTTATAAATCTGATAAACATAAAACGGACATTTCAAAATCTGCAAATAAGTTTTTTTATGAACAAGCCCTGAAAGATGTTTATCCTATTGCAGGCATTGATGAAGCTGGCAGAGGTCCGCTTGCCGGACCGGTAGTAGCTGCGGCTGTTATTTTGCCTTTAGACTGGTATTTTAAAGGCTTGTCCGATGAATTAATTGGCTTAAACGATTCAAAACAATTATCCCCGCAAAAACGAGAATACTACTATAATATTTTAACCACCTCTTCTTTAATAAAATGGGCGTATGCAGCGGTTGAACCTGATGAAATTGATAAAATTAATATCCTCAATGCCACTCACAAGGCTATGGCATTGGCAATAAAGAAATTGGCTCAACCACCGACCCATCTATTAATTGATGGGAACCCGGTGAAATCCTTAACAATACCGCAAACCGCAATTGTTAAGGGAGATTCATTAAGTTATTCCATTGCCGCCGCAAGTGTCATTGCAAAGGTAACAAGAGATAGGATTATGATGGATTATGACAAAATCTATCCAAACTACGGCTTTGCTCTCCATAAAGGCTACGGCACAAAACAACATCTAAACGCCTTGCTAAATTATGGCGCAACGCCAATACACAGAAAAAGTTTTGCCCCATTAAACAATCAACAAACGGAACTGTTTTGATGAACTTATTAAAGAAATTTTTAGATATATTTCATCCTTATCCTAAACATCTTAAAACAGGAATTCGCGGTGAAAAAGAGGCTAAAAGATATTTAATTTCAAAAGGATTAAAGTTTTTAACCGCCAATTATAATTCCGGTAGAGGAGAAATTGACCTTATATTTCGGGAGGGAGATTGCCTTGTGTTTGTTGAAGTCAAGACCCGTTCATCCGAAGATTGGACTCGCCCATCAAAAGCCGTTGACAAACGAAAACGGCACCTCATCTCCCTTGCAGCTATGGATTATCTTCGTCTTTTGAAAAATCCCGAAGTAAAATTTAGATTTGATATTGTGGAAGTTCTTATGGAGCGAGGTGCCGTGTCAGAGATTCGTCATCTAACCTCGGCTTTTAACCTCACTAAACCGTATGTTCGCAGTTAATTAAACGGATATGAATTGTTATGGCAATAAATTTAACTTTAAATAAAATAAAACCATTGTTATTGTAAAAATCGATGGACGATACAAAATTTAATATAGAATACATTGCGCATTTAGCTCGGATTAAGTTGACAGAAGAGGAAAAGACTTTATATGGGGTTCAACTCGGCACTGTCCTTGATTATATCGAAAAACTCCGCGAGGTTAATGTCGATGGCGTTGAACCAACCTCTCATCCGCTTCCGCTTATTAATGTTATGCGCACTGATGAAACTAAGGTTTGTCTTTCTTCGGAGGACGCACTTCGGAATGCTCCTTTAAAATCTAACAACCTTTTTATAGTCCCTAAAATAATTGAATAACCTATGTTAGATAGCCTGACAATCACCGACGCAATAGATGGTCTTTCTAAAAAAGAATTTACCGCCCACGCTATTGTTGAAGCCTGTCTCAATAAAATTTATAAAGTAGATAAAAAAATAAATGCGTTTCTCTGGATTGATGATGCAGACGCAATTGCCCAGGCAGATATTGCAGACAAGGAATTGTCGATTGGTGTTACTCACAAAGAAAAGCCGTTGTTAGGTATCCCCATTGCAATCAAGGATCTTATATCTGTGAAAGGGCATCCTTTGCGTTGCGCCTCGAAAATCCTTGATAAATATATCGCCCCTTACGATGCCACCGTGATAGAGAGATTAAGGTCTGCCGGCGCCATAATTTTTGGCAGGACTAATATGGACGAATTTGCGATGGGAAGTTCCACGGAAAACTCGGCTTTTGGCACAACGCGAAACCCATGGGATTTGGAACGGACATCGGGCGGTTCATCCGGCGGTTCTGCCGCTGCGGTTGCTGTTGATGAATGCATAGCGGCTCTTGGTTCGGATACTGGCGGTTCTATCCGTCAACCAGCCTCTTTTTGCGGTTGTGTGGGACTGAAACCAACCTATGGCAGGGTTTCAAGATACGGTCTTGTTGCTTACGCATCATCGCTTGACCAGATTGGTCCAATCACAAAAACCGTTCAAGACGCAGCATTATTGCTGAAAATAATCGCAGGACAGGATTACTGCGATTCAACCTGCATATCAGAACCCGCCCCTGATTATCCAGCAAAACTAACCGAATCAATAAAAGGTTTACGAATTGGTATTCCAAAAGAATATATGATTGGCGGGCTTGATCCGGATGTAAGAAACGCAATCAATCAGGCGATTAAATCTCTGGAAAATCTTGGTGGAATTGTTGAAGAGATTTCGCTACCGCATACTGAATACGCAATCGCAACTTACTATATAATTGCCACCGCTGAGGCAAGCGCAAATTTAGCAAGGTTTGATGGCGTCAGATACGGTTTGCGTCTTGATGGTGCAGACCCGCTTGAGATGTATTACAATACACGTGGAAAAGGGTTCGGACAGGAGGTAAAACGAAGAATCCTCCTTGGCACTTATGTATTAAGCAGTGGCTATTACGACGCATATTATTTATATGCTCAGAAAGTCAGAACGCTCATCAGACGAGATTTTGACAACGGCTTTGAAAAGGTAGATTTAATTGCTGCTCCGACAAATCCGACAGCGGCATTTAAATTAGGCGAAAAATCCGCAGACCCATTGCAGATGTATCTATCAGATATCTTTACAATCTCCTGCAATCTCGCGGGGATTTGCGGCATAAGCGTTCCTTGTGGATTTACAAACACTACACCGCGGCTTCCAATCGGTCTGCAGTTATTGGGAAAACCGATGGATGAAGAAAAACTACTTCGTGCGTCCTCTTGTTTTGAACAGGCACACGAGTTTTACAAGCAGAAACCCGTTATTTCAGAAGAATAAATATGAATTTATACGAAGTTATACAGAAACGTCGAAGTATCAGAAAATATAAACAACAACCAATCCCACCGGATGTCCTTTCCAGAATCGGGGATGCTGTCCGATTAGCCCCATCGGCTTGTAATTTGCAGCCGTTGAAGTTTTTAGTAATAAGTTCAAAAGAAAAGAAGAAATCACTTAAGGGCATTATTCAAGATTGGGCGTTAGAGGCGCCACTGTTAGTTGTCGCATTAGGCAATAAGGAACTTGCCTGGCGACGGGATAGTGAAAGCGTTCATCAGATTGATGTGGCAATTGCTGTTGAACACCTTGTCCTTGCCGCAACAGCAGAGGGGCTGGGCAGTTGCTGGATATTGGCTTACGATAGAAAAGCGCTTAGCGATGCGCTCAATATTTCCAAAGAATGGGAACCTGTTGCTGTTGTGCCAGTTGGCTATCCAGCACATAATCTGCCAGCAACTTCAAAAAAAGAAATTCCTGAAATTTTTGAAATAATATAATATATTTACGGTTGTTCTTGTTCGGATTAAATGAAGATTTTTTAGTTCATCAGACGGTAATTTGAAAACATTAGATTTTTAAATGGATTTTTTAGATGCAGCATTATCCAAAACATTATTGCGGAGTGTTTGGGGTGTTTGGACACGAACGCGCCGCTGAAATAACTTACTATGGCATATACGCCCTGCAACACCGCGGACAGGAAAGCGCCGGCATTGTAACCTGTCAAGAGGGACAATTTTATGAACATCGCGGGATGGGACTTGTTGCGCAGGTGTTTAATCCGGATAACCTCGCAAAGTTAAAAGGCAGTATGGCTATCGGGCATACCCGTTATTCTACTATGGGCACATCAAATATTGTCAACGCGCAGCCATTAATTGTAACCTGTGCGCTCGGTCAAATTGCAATTGCTCACAACGGAAATTTAACAAATGCATCAGAATTGCGAGAAAAACTTGAAGAAACAGGCTCAATCTTCCAAACAACCGTTGATAGCGAAATAATTGTTCAATTATTAGCGCGACCAAGATTTGAAAACCAACCAAACGATTTAATAAAAACCATCCGCAGAATAAAAGGAGCGTGTTCACTTGTAATGATGACGCCTAATGAAATCATCGGTGTCCGCGACCCATTTGGTTTCAGACCACTATCGCTCGGACGCCTCGGGAAAGGATGGGTCATAGCAAGCGAAACCTGCGCATTTGATTTAATTGATGCTGAATACGAACGCGATATTAACCCGGGTGAAATCCTTGTAATAAACAAAAATGGACTTCATAGTTATCAGGCGTTTCCGGAACATAAACAACGAGCCTTCTGTATATTTGAATATGTCTATTTTGCGAGACCTGATAGTGTGCTATGGGATAAATCCGTATATAAAGTTCGGGTTGAAATGGGGAGACAGATGGCGCGGGAAAATCCTATTGATGCCGATATCGTGGTGCCAATCCCTGACAGTGGGAACTGCGCTGCGTTAGGCTATTCGATGGAATCCGGGATACCTTACGAGATGGCTTTTGTAAGAAACCACTATGTCGGCAGAAGTTTCATCCAACCAAGCCAATTAGTGCGTGATTTAAATGTTAAAATCAAACTCAATTTAATAAAAGAACTCGTCAAAGGTAAACGAGTGGTGATAGTGGATGATTCAATTGTTCGTGGAACAACCTGCAGAACCCGAGTGATGAATTTAAAAAATGCAGGCGCAAAAGAAATCCATGTTCGCCTAAGTTGTCCGCCACATAGACATCCTTGCGTTTATGGCATTGATTTTCCTGACGAAAGCCAACTAATGGCTGCTAAATATTCAATTGAAGAAATTCGCAAATTCCTCCATGCAGATTCGCTTGCCTATCTATCCATTGATGGAATGGTAAAAGCGACTGGACACACGCAAGACTCATTCTGCCTTGCCTGTTTTGATGGAAACTATCCTGTGCCTTTTGATCCGCACCTTGATAAAACAATCCTTGAACGGCGCAAACAAAAAACCGAAGGAATTACCTGGATGCTCGCTCCTGACCAGCACCAGATTAAATTATTTGGCAAGTAATGTAGCACAGGCATTACTGTCTGTGAACAGAGAGGAGAAGAACGTTGGTTTACACAGATGAAACAGATTTACTGGATTGAAATAGGACAAAAGAATTAACACGGATATACAAGATTCAGTAGACAGTATCTCAATCATTAGCATAGCTAACGGATTAATATGCAGAATTGTTAAGATTAATGCAGTAGAAGATGTGTCATCCGCTGTCGTGAGTTCTTATCTGTTTGGATTGTCTTTGCTACAATCCTTTCATTACCTATCTGGGATTTTAATTTGTTTATTTGAACTTATAATGCATCAATAATTACTTCTAAATCATTCAAACAAATCAGCCGCAGTTTTTATTTTGGATTCTAAATATTTTACGATTGGCATTGCTCGGGTGATTGCGTTCTTTTCGGTTTGTCCGGCAAAAGTGCTTAAAACTACTTGGGCGCAGGCAACGATTTCGCCGTTGCGGTCGTGAAGCGGCATCCAGACGTCATAAGTCTTTTTTGTTTTTAAAGTATAAACCACACCGCGTTTCAGGACATCTTCTTCGGTTTTACTGCCGGGTTTTCCAATCTCAGAATTATCTGTGCTGCCAATTATTTTCATTTTATTATCTGCTGGGGTAAGGGCGTAAATCTTCAATCCCAAAAGTCGCGGATATTGTCTTATGGTCTCTTTAATAAGAGAGACCGCGTAAGGCACGCGCGGCGTATAAACAATTTTTCCGTCTGAAAAATAGGCTACGGAGTCGGACTTTGTCCAGAACCCGATTTTGCCTTTTAAAAAACTGTTATCAGTAATGGCAGGTATAACTTCTTTGCCATTTAAAAGCACAAGAATCCTATTGCCTTTGCAATCTACTGTGAGTTCGTACCATTCACCTTTTTTGATTTCTAACGATGGACCGATTAATGTCCCTCTCATACCGTTGACGACCTTATAGAACCTAACATTTCCGTCTTTGGCGTTTGCTCTTGCAACATAAAAGTTGTTTGTATCCTGAAATCGGAAAACAACGCCAGCCATTTGTTCAGCTATGCCATCGACAATCTTGAACCGTACAGTTAGCGTAAAGTTGTCAAAGATTTCTTCATCATAAAGAAAAATCGGAAACCGCTCGTCTGTTGTATCTTTTGAAGATTGTGCAAGAACGGGGCGTTTTGATGAAGTAACGGCGCGGGTGGAGAACGGTTTTAACGCAGATGGCACTTCATCGAGGATGATTTTCCATTCTCCCATCTTTCCGGTCCCTGATAGCAAACTTTTAAAACCAGCAGGGACATCACCCTCAGAAAGATTGCTGAAGTCGAATTGTTTTTCAGCAGCAATGCAACTAATAGTCAAAGTTAATAACGCAACAATATATTTAACCATTGTTGTTAGAGTACTAAAATTATCAAAATCAACAAGTCTAATTGTAACAAGGCGGCAAATGAACCTTCCAATATTCTATGAAATCAGCCAAAGGTAAATTGCCTATCTATTTTTCATCAGATTTTTGGCAGAATCGTAATGTCGTTCAATTCTTTGCCACCGATAGATCTTATGCGGGAGGAAACAGCCCATTCGCCACCGCCCTGAGTAAGTTTAATCAACAATGTATTTTCTCCTTTGGCGAGTTTTACTTTTACCTTGTCCTGTCCTGGCACGCAGGGTCTTACGGCATTATTTGAGTGGACAATCTTGCCGTTCAGCCAGACTTTTAAACCGTCGTCGCTGCCGAATTCAAGTTGTGCATCCTGCGCCTCATCGGAAATTATAGTCGTCTTTAAATAAGCCACGCGATCATTACCTTTAAATCCGCTCATCTTATCAAATTCAACCAGTCCGTTCTTTTTATTTGGAGGAACGGTATATGGTTTCCATTGAACTGTTGAACCTGCTTGTTCAGGAGGAAATGCTTCATTGAATAAAGCCGAACCGTCCTTCCCTTCTTTTGTGAAAGGACCGCAAATTAGCCATGCGAGAACGAAACCATCGGGAGATAATCCGGCGTTCTTAACTGACGCAATCGCCTGTTCTGCCTGTTTGCGAATGCCTTCATCTGTTGCATTTGATTTTACCTCTTCCAGAGCAGAAATCGCCTGGTCGGGATAAATGGCGCCAATCTGGCGGGCAAGACGGATAGTTGATTTATATGCATCTGTTTTTAACTCAGGAATAGAAGCGGCTTTTTGCAGGATTTTAAGCGAATCTGGTGTTGGAATTTCTCCAAGCAACGAAACTGCTCGCTTCTTTTCGTCAATCCTCTTTGCGACTTGCAGAACATCCTGCAAAATCTGAATGCGTTTTTGCAACGGTATTTCTTCCATCTCTGCCAATCTTAAACAGCCGTCTCTTAATGAGACGATTGCCTGTTTTTCATCAGTAGAATTTTTAGCAATACCGATTAAATATGGAACCACGGAATCGTCTCCCCAGGAAACAAGAGATTCAAAGGCTGCATTTTTAACTTCCTGGTTTGGATTGTTTAGCGAATTCACAACTGTTTTTAGAGCAGACTCGCCGCCAGTAAAGACAAGCAATTGCAAAAACGTTGTCCGCGCCTGAACGGTTTTTGCGGCATCAAACGAGTTAACAATAGTTTGACTCAATGCGGTTTTATCTTTTGACTTTCTTGCTATGGATTTTATCGCGCTTGCGGCTACGTTTCGCAATCCATCGTCCTCTGTTTTGATTATTACATCAGAAAGTTCTTTTACCTGTTCATCCGTTCCGAGCGTTGCCAGACCTTTTGCGGCTTCGGTTGCAAGCGCAATATCATTTCCACGAAGCAATCGCACAAACGTTGGAAGGGCGGATTCTACTCTGCGATTTGACAATACGTTCAGCGCAATAGCACGCGCGGATGCATCTGTTTCAAATAATTTTACCAGCGCATTATCGGTGCCGGGTTTGCTAATTCGTTGGAGGGTCTGTATAACGGCATTCGAGAGCGAAGGTTTTTTAGTTGCGATTTGCGCAATCGTCTGAACATCTGCGGCTTCGCCGTGCCGCGCTAAACAATCAAGGGCGGCAATAAGAACGGTGTCATCGTTTGAAGTTTGCAGCAATTTCAATGACGGCGTTCTGCCATTAACATCGTCAATATCAGATAATATGCCCAGAACAAGTAGTTGCGCTTCCCGTTCAAGGTTGGGGAGTTTTTCTGCCACATTGTTTTTCAAAGCTGTATCAGGACAATGTCTGAATGCCGATGCCGCTGCGCCGCGAATGTGTTCGTCTTTGCTTTGCAATTGTTCAATAAGAAATGCTACGGCTTGATTTTGCGGTAGCGTGTTTACAATGCCGTTTATAGCAGCGTATCGGAAGGCTGGTGTAGATGACGAATCGAAAATCTTTTTATATACTGCCGCAGCGCGCGTCTTAAAACCAGCGTCAGCCAGATGCCCGGCAGCGGTTATCAGCGCGCGTGTATGCGCCCGTTCGAGGTTTTGCGGCGGACGAATATTTTCAAGGACGGTCAGCGCCTCGTCGTTTCCAATCTCGCCTAAGGCTGCAATTGCGTTCTCCGCCACAACGGGGTCTGCGCCTGTCGCATATAGTTTGATAGCGCCTACAGCCTTTGTGTCGCGGCGAACTCCGATTGACGATATTACCCCGGCAAGGAGTTTACCCTGTACTTTTGAGAGCGCATTTCGTAAAGCCTCACCAGCAACTTGGCTTTGAAGCGGCTCAAGCACCATACGCGCTGGATGGGAAAGTTCTGGATCAGTTAAAAGCTGCGCAACAGCAGGCACGCATTCCTCAGAACCGACAATTACAAGCCATTTGCATATATATCGTTTTGCGTCTTTTGTGGTTTGCTGGCTATTTAAAAGCGTGATTAGCCTTTTCTCAATATTCTTATAACCATCAGGTTTAGTTGATCGGATAATCTCATCAATCTTGAAAAGTGTCTCGCGACTTTTGCCGAACTGCCACGACTGCACTTCTTGATATGGATCTTTCTCCTGCGCTAACAGAGAAAGCGACATAACCGAAATTAATCCAAATAATATTACTGATTTTATTTTCATAAATTTGAGTGTTAGATAAGTTAAATGATAATGTTCCATGGTTCTCTTTTTGCGCGTCCGAGCAATCTATTTGCTGAATCATCGCCAATAAATTCTTCTTTTTCCGGGTTCCAGCGCAACCTTCTGCCGAGCGTGATTGCAATGACGCAAAGGTGTCCGATGCTTGCTGAACGGTGAGCAACTTCCGCGGGCGTGATTGTTTGGCGACGAGATATTACACAATCTATAAAATTACCGATATGATTGTTTGACCGATAAAGGTTAATTTCGTCTGGTCTGATTTTTTCATTTTTCAAAGTAGGCGGGTCAGTTTCAAATCCGCCGCGGTCAACCCATACCCATCCGTTGGTTCCGTACCATTTCGCCCCCATTCTTACGCCGCTTTCGGCGTTTTGAACAATCATCTTTACGCCATTTGCAAAGGTGCATTCAATCTTATAACGAGTGGCTGCATCCCAGATGCCTATTTTGGGGAACACTGCATGAATTGGATTAATGTCAACAGGTCCGGTATATTCTGTGCCAAGCCCCCATTGGGCAATATCGCCGTGATGTCCAATCCAATCCATCAACTGACCACCGCCATAATCCATCTGCCATCGCCAGTTCCAGTGTGTTCGGTCTTTTGAATATGGCGCCCAGGGTGATGGACCGCACCAAAAATCATAGTCAAGTTCAGGTGGTGGATCTGTGAACGGTGCAGTACCACCGGCACCTCCTGTAGGCAAGCCAACTTCTACGGTATGAACTTTCCCGATTCTGCCGTTTCGCACAAGTTCGCAGGCAAATCTAAAATTCCCTGTTGAACGTTGCCATGAACCGGTCTGCCAGATCCGACCATATTTATTTACTGCATTCACCATTGCCCTACCCTCCTTCAAGTCATGGCTAAACGGTTTTTCACCATAGACATCTTTGCCGGATTTTAGCGCTAAAATGGATACTATGGCGTGCCAATGGTCTGGCGTTGCCATAGAAATTACATCGATATCGTCCCGGGCTAATAGTTCTCTGAAATCTTTGTATGCGGCGCAATCGTTGTTTCCATAATGGTCGTTGACTCGTTTTTTGGCAGATTCAAGATTACGTTGGTCAACATCGCAAACGGCAAGAACTCGACAGCGTGGGTGTCCTAAAAATCCTCCTAAATTTCCTGAACCCATTCCGCCGAGTCCGATGGCGCCAATGGTGATTTTATTTCCGGGACTTTCAGCGCCCAATACACGAGATGGAATAATGACGGGGAAACTTGCGATAACCCCGGCGCCGATGCCCTTAAATAGAAATGAACGTCTTGTGATTTTTTCCATAATTTTATAATAATAGTAATGACGAAAATTGAAAATTAAAATTCAAGTAAAATTTAATTTTCTAACAGATTAAAAACGCATTTAATCCTATTTTAGTCCCAATTAATACAGGGATAAAAACACCTATTGTTAAATTCTTCATCTATTGAATTGAAAAAATATAGTATTTCCTGATAATTGTAAAAATGTTTAATAACAAATATAGAGGCAAGCGAGCACTTGTTACTGGTCATACTGGATTTAAAGGCGCCTGGTTATCCCTTTGGCTAAAAGAACTCGGCGCAAAAGTGTTCGGCTTCAGCAATGGGGTTCCAACAGTTCCTTCATTTTATGAAACATTGTCAGCCGTTTTTGACAAAGAGTTCACTGGCGATATTCAAAATTACGAAGAGATTTCTGACTGTTTAAAAAAATCAAATCCCGACATTGTGTTTCATCTTGCGGCGCAACCTCTTATTCGCGTCTCTTATGATCGGCCAGTTTTAACGGCAAACACGAACATAATTGGGACAATTAATCTTTTAGAAGCCGTGCGTTCATTGAACCTTAAATGCGACATTGTTGTCATCACAAGCGATAAATGTTATGAAAATCGTGGCTGGGAATATGGTTACCGCGAAAACGATTCACTTGGCGGGAACGACATCTATTCTGCAAGCAAAGCCGCTGCTGATATAATGGCACACGCTTATTACGCAAGTTTTTTCAAAAACAACTCTAATCTTGGGAACATCGCAACAGCGCGAGCCGGCAATGTCATTGGTGGAGGAGATTATGCCCGGGACCGTCTTGTCCCTGACTGCATTCGTGCGCTGGAGAAAAACGAACCAATAGCGGTTCGCAATCCTTCGGCAACGCGTCCATGGCAACATATTCTTGACTGTTCAAGCGGTTATCTATGGCTTGGGACTTATCTGATGAACTCAAAACCCGACATAACTTTTGCCACTGCGTTTAACTTTGGTCCTTACTCAAAATCAAATCGCACAGTGCGAGAACTTGTCGAGGAAATTTTAAGACACTGGGGCGGCGAGTGGGTTCATAACAAGGAGATAAACGCACCTGCGGAAGCCTCATTTCTCCATCTCTCCATTGACCGGGCGGCTCAAGTTCTTAAATGGCAGCCTACCTGGGGTTTTGACGAAAGCGTCTATCACACTGTTGAGTGGTATCGGTTGAGACATTTAGAAAAGGCAGAAAATATGATGGAATTCTCAATGAACCAGATTCATCAGTATTGCAAAGATGCGCAGTCATCATCAGCGGTCTGGGCTGAATCTTAATAGGAAATATTTAGATGGTATAACTAACGATTTCACCCTGCAAACTAACCCCCAGCTGCAATCTCTTCGGAAATTATCCCGAGCGCCTCAGACCGTAATACCGAGCCTATAAGTTTCATCTCTCTTGCGTCGTTCACTACCGGGATATTACGGATATCGCTTTTTATTAAGACTGGAAACGCCTCCATCAAATTTTGTTGCGCTACTAAATAATGTGCAGGTTGCATAATATCATAAGCAATTATACCGTCGATTTTTTCATTGCGGTTTAAATATTCTTTTACATCTTGAAGCGAAACGACGCCAAGCAAACGGTTATCAGAATCTACAACTGGAAGAAAGTTGTTTGTGCTGGAAAGGAACCTTTCAACTATTGTTTGAAATGGCGTGCTCTGGTCAATTGGCTTTACAGGTTGGCGCATAATATCTGCAACAGTTCGGATACGTGCAGTGCCCGGTTTCTTGCTTTCTTTAATGGTTATGCCCTTATCATAAAGTGGTTTAGTGTAAACTGAATTGCGATGAAGTTGACGCGAGACAAGTGTTGCAAGCGGACAGGTTAACATCAACGCGGGCATCAATGAGTAATTAAGCGAAATTTCAAACACCATTAACATAGCCAACAAAGGCGAGTGTGTCGTTGCAGCAAAGACACCAGCCATTCCGGATAGAGCAAAAACGCAAACCGGAAGTTGTTCTCCAAAACCTAACGCATGCAATCCAAGTCCGCAAAAGCTCCCATAGGCAACCCCAATGAACAGCGACGGCGTCATAACACCGCCAACTGCGCCAGAACCGACTGAAATTATTGTGGCAAGAATCTTTGCCACAAATAAACCAAGTAACAATTGAACGGTGAATCTTTCTCCAAGAATAGCGTTGGCAGGACCGTAACCATTCCCCCACACCTGTGGATAATATACAGCCATAACACCAACCAGCAATCCGCCAAAAGCCATCCTGATTAAGTCAGTTTTTATAGTCTTTTTAAAATATTTTTCGCTCAGTTCCATTCCCTTCATAAATACGGCTCCGATAAAACCGGAACCAATCCCGACCAACACCAACCAGGGCAATTGTCCGATGCGAGTGAACTCAAATGTCGGCACCGTATAAAGCGGTTCAATACCAAAAAAACTTCGCGATGTCATTGCCGCAAATACGGAGGCAAGAATTATTGGGGCAAAAAGGGACATTGAAAAATTCCCTATTACAATGTGAGCAGCAAAAACTGCGCCTGAAAGCGGGGCATTGAACGCAGCCGATAGACCCGCTGCTGCACCGCAAGCGGTCAAAAACCTCAATTTATATGGCTGAAAATCAAATAACTGACCCAATTTAGAGGCAACTGACGCGGAAAAATTTACTATTGAACCTTCCCTTCCTATTGAACAACCGCTTGATATACTTACAAGAGAGGAAAATGTCCTTGCTATGCTTGCCCGAAAAGGTAGCCTGCCAGCACCGACAACAACAGCCTCAAGAAAACCTGATGGAAGGCTTTTATCCGTGCCCTTTAGACCAATTTTTAAGACCAGAGCAGCAGCAATGCCTCCAATCAAGGGTGTGGTTATCCTTTGCCAATATGGTAAATGTTCAGCAATCTCGGAAATCTCACCAATATGCTTCGTAAACCCGCCCTTTAATAATTCTTCAAGTAGATGATATATAAGATTACAAATTCCTCCAATTATCCCGATAACTACTGCAAGCCCAAGATTATAAAACTCCTCTCTAATGACAATTCGTTGCCTGAATTTAAAAACAGACAGCAGATTCTTTTGAATATAATCCCGATAAATTTTCTGGAATTTTTCAAAAGCTGTAAAAAACACATTCATTATAAAATTAAACCATAATAACTATCGTTTAATTTCTCCGGGCAAATCTTCTGGCAAAGTCCAGTTTGGTTCTTTTATTTCAATAATATCTCCGAGCTTTTGCGTTTGTTTGGTTTCACCGCCAGTCTTTAAATAAAATTTATTTTCGTAGCAACCGCCATCTATGTTCTCTTTTGATTCCCAACTTGCGTTTGAAGCAGTAAATCGCGCCTTGTTCAATTTTATCCACCTGCCATCTAACGACCTTGCAAGCACATTAAAATATTCGGCGCACCTGACATCATTGACACTTTTGCCGTCCCTGCGAAAATCCTCAACAAAACTATAAAGCCCGCGCAAAGCCTTGCCTTTTGATCGCGTCCTGAAAGTAACAAGTTTTTTCCATTCCTTTTTATCTTTCAACCAGATGTATCCTGTATAAGCGGTCTTTTCTCCTTGGACATCAGAAACGACAAGAAAACGATTTGTCTCAACAATGTTCCAGTCAAAATCCGTCATACATTGTCCGCCCGTTCCTTCGCCCCCGAACCGTTTGATTCTTACACCTTCACCCTCAAAAAGACACTCCACCCTTTCTTCAGGTGCAACGGCGCGTGGGTCGTCGCCTGATGTCGGATCCCATACGGAAAAAATTGCTACCTTTTTCCCGTTGCCTAATTCCTGGATGCCAAAATATCCGCCACCCCATCCACAAGCCATAAAATAACTACCGCGTGTAGATTGTTTTACCGCCATTTCAAGATAGAACGCATTGCATTCAGGAGATTGGTAACCTAAATGCACAGACCTTGCCGCCCTATAAGCCGTCTGTTCCCCTGCGTTAGTTTGAACAACAAAAAACAGGACTGAACATATAACCCCAAAATATCTCATATAAAATTATGATATAAATTTTAAAAATAAGGGGCAACAAAATAGGTATTAAAACCAATAGTCCGATTGATTCACCGAATAAGATAAATCATTTATTCTTCAAATACAGACATTGGCGGCAGAGGATGATAAAGAAGATCCCTCTGGCATCGGCGACATAAATCAAATTTGTACTCAACATAAACATCTCGCATTAGTTCTTCCTCTGTCATTGAAGCAGCCTCTTCAATCAAACGTTCAATCTCGGCAAGGTGATCGATAAAAAGGTCTTCGCTGTTTATTTCAAGAGGCTGGTCTGCCGCAGCATAGACCTTCATATTTACAACATAACGAGTCTCGCCTTTATAAATCGGCTTCCCGCATCTGTCGCAAAAATGTGTTATCGTAATCATAATATATTATTAGCACAAATTTTTAAAAATAGGTATTACAATTTTCAAGAACGTCTGAGCCACCTTGCTTGCCAATATTTGAATTATTAGCAACAATTAAGAACCTCAATCATTAGCAAACAAATAAGAATTGCATTTTTTGGCG
Organism: Verrucomicrobiota bacterium; assembly: GCA_029572555.1. Taxonomy (GTDB): domain Bacteria; phylum Verrucomicrobiota; class Verrucomicrobiia; order Limisphaerales; family JAKPVM01; genus JAKPVM01. The sequence goes on from JAKPVM010000326.1 coordinate 35,553, forward strand.
CATATTTGTTGGAGTTGCAAAATAGTATAAACCCAACCTGCGAAAGCAGGTGACAGGATTATAGCAAACGGGATAAAAACATCATAAACCGCTGAAACAAGTGGAACACGGACGTTCTATGGAAAGAATGGAACACAGATTACACAGATTAAACAGATTTACACAGATGATAAAGAAATTAACCTGCATTTACAGTATAAAAAATTGTCTCTTGTTTATTCTGGTAAAATATCCTGTCTATACATTTTGAATAAAAATCTGCGTAAATCCGTTTAATCTGCGTAATCAGCGTTCTTCCGTTCCAAGGATAAACACATTTCAAAACCCGCAAAAGCGGGTGGCATTATTATAGCAAAACGGAATACAAAAACATCATAAACCGCC
>JAKPVM010000010.1 GCA_029572555.1 Verrucomicrobiota bacterium
CTCACTTTGTCTTGCCCGGTTTTTCTCCAGCGCGAATCCCGGTGTTTGGTCGCGATTCGTAAGCCCAATCGGCTATAACAGGAAAAATTGTCGGCGGATTTGTTTCTGGTACGACGAACCGAATCCATCCATAATGAACAACACCTTTGGATGTAAAACAAACACCTAATATGATGATGTTTCGTTCAACATAATCGAACCTTTGTGATAGATTATGCCATCGTCAGCCGCATAATTGTTTGTCAGCGCAAGCACCGCTACCAATACCATTGGACACGTCCCTTTACTTACCAAGGTAAACGTTTTCATTTCCTTCTTTTGAAGAACCAAATTACAATACCGTTCAAGCTTAACAGCGCTAAAGTAGAAGGCTCTGGAACTGCACCAGCAAGAATCGCCACACCAGGTCGGGTTTCATAAGCATATTCATAAATCCATCCGCCATTGAATGCCGGCAATGGTGCGCCTACACGCAGCCAGCCATAGTACGTTTCACCGTTCAATTGGAACTCCAAACCGGTATAAGCGGAGTCTAACCCATCATAGAATCCAAGGCATCCAATGTTGACACAACAGCAAAACACTGAGGCGTTAGGTGTGCCGTCTGGGAAATATTCCGTTTGATACCATTCAAACCACGGAGATGTCATATCCGGTCCAATCATATCGCCTGCATTCATATCCACAACAAACCAACTTTCTGTCGGATGATAGCTCCATACACGATTCTGCCCGAGTCCCCATATCCCGAATCCACGAGTAGAATTTGGTCCCGAAGCATAGATAACGAATTCAGGTGTTCCATCATTATTGAAGTCAAGGTTATAGGTCTGAGGATATCCTCCCATTAAACGCATTCCCTCAAAATCCCATGGGAAGGCTGGGTCAGGATTCGGCGTGTGGAGTTGTACGTGGGCAATCGTCCCCTGTGCGAATGCCGGTGAACCTACAATGGAGAAGGCTATCACCATCATTAGCCAGCACAAGCCCAACAATTTATGCAATGATAATTTCATAACTCAACGCAATTATACTATACGAAATAAAAACACGCTATACCAAAGCCAGCGAATTAAGACTGCGAATCACGGTAACTGTTTGCTCCAATTGTCTTGTTAGCCATTTCGTTTTCGTCGTCGATACAACCGTATTAGTGTTGCCCTCCGCTAACATCGTCGATGCAACTGCGATTGCTTTTGTTCCTTTGATTTTGATGCTGACTGTTGTTTTCATTTGACGGTTTACAGCCTATTGTACCTGTTTGCTTCCTCCGATAAGACACCGGACAAACCTTTACTTTTTATATCTCTTCTGCACCTAATACGATTTCATTATACAACACATAATTGTCAAGCAAAAGGATATTGATTGGAGTAGCAAAAATGGTATTAAAAAGATTCAACAACCTGCGAAAGCAGGTGGTAGGATTATAGCAAAAGTAATACAAAAACATCATAAACCGCTGAAAGTGGTGACAGAACCATTATTGGATTTCAAAATTATCGCTCTGTCACCCCTAACGGGGTTTTTCCTCTGTATTAATGTCCATGCTATAATCCTGCCACTCCTTCGGAGTTTTAAAATGCCAGCCTTCGGCTGGTTGATATTTTATGGATAATACATTTCTATCGTATAAATTTTTGATTGTTGGATATTAATCCAATACATAAGCCGATGATTCAGGTATTACAAATCAAAGGCTATTTTCAATATTCTAAATCCTTTTTGTCCATCTATTAATTGTTTGGATTTGTGTAATATATTCATCTGCGTGTAGATTAGAGGCAATGGATATGGCAGAAGATATTTGCGCGAGTAGTCGGAATATTCCCGAACTTCTTGCGCCTGCTGGCGATTGGGATTGTTTGCGCGCAGCAGTTGAAAATGGCGCCGATGGCGTCTATTTCGGCTTTTCTTCACATAACGCCCGTATGCGGGCAAGGAATTTTACAATCAATGAACTGCCGAAAATAATGGAGTTTTTACACCTGCGCGGCGTCAGGGGTTATGTTGCTTTAAACACGCTTGTTTTTACCGAAGAACTTTATGAAGTAGCAAAAGCAGTTGAGAAGATTATTTTAGGCGGCGCCGATGCTCTACTTGTTCAGGATATCGGTTTATGCAAGGTCATCAGGCAGATAAGTCCAGATTTTCCAATCCACGCTTCTACACAGATGACAATAACAAGTTCTTACGGCGTTCGAATCGCCAGAGAATTGGGTTGCACCCGCATTGTTATGTCGCGGGAATGTTCGCTTGCGGAAATTAAAAAAATAAAACAGGAACTCGGCGCGGATTGTCCTGAACTTGAAATCTTCATACACGGGGCATTGTGCGTATCCTATTCAGGGCAATGCCTGACAAGCGAATCCCTCGGCGGACGTTCGGCAAATCGAGGTGAATGCGCTCAGGCTTGCAGGATGCCTTATGAATTAATTTGTGATGGCAAACGGCTTTCACTCGGAGACCAGCGGTATTTATTAAGCCCAAAAGACATTGTCGGCTACGAATTGCTTCCGCAGATAATTGATTCTGGCATCAGTTCGGTAAAAATTGAAGGCAGGTTAAAATCGCCGGAATATGTAGCCTGCATAACGAGGATTTATCGGGATGCACTTGATAAATATAAACAAGACGCAACATTGATGAATAGGGGACGTTCCACAATTCCTGATGATGTTTGGTATAAAATGCAAATGGCTTTCTCACGCGGATTTTATACCGGGTGGTTGGATGGAATTAATAATCAAGAATTGGTTCACGCTCGTTTTGGCAAAAAGAGAGGCGTTTATCTTGGCGCTGTTTCAAAAATTCATAATAAAAAAGTATATTTAAAATTGGCGTCAAGGTTAAGCAGAGGCGATGGGGTGGTATTTGATTGCGGCAGACCGGACATTGATGAGGAAGGCGGCAGAGTCTATGAAATTTTCAGGAATAACGGGCAAGTATCGGACGCCGTAGAGGGAGAATATGTGGCGATTAGTTTTGGACGCGACAGCATAGATTTTAAAAAGATTCATATTGGCGATAAAATCTGGAAGACAAGCGACCCGGGGTTTGAACGGGAAATTAAAGCAAGTCTTACAACGCCGTCTTACAAAAAACCGCTAAAGATGACGGTTTATGGCAAAAATGAATTAATGATTGAAGTTGAAGATGAACGAGGAAATTCAGTTGTGGTAAAGTCCACAATTCCACTATCAGAGGCTAATCAAGACCCAAATAGTGTGTTGAAATATCAGCTCGGGAGGCTTGGTGGAACACAATTTTATTTATCGGAACTTAAAAATAACCTTGCTGAAAATATTATTCTGCCTTTAAGCGAACTCAATAGATTGCGCCGCGAAGCAATTCAATTGCTTGAACAACAACGCGCAAAACCGCCTCATTGGACTGCTAATAAATTTAATCTGAAAATTAATCATACCGACGATGTGCCAAAGACCAATCCCCAACTGATTGTCCTTGTTAGAAACCTTGAACAGTTTTATGCCGCTTTAAAATGTGAAATCCAATACATCTATTGCGACTTTGAAGACATAAGAAAGTATGACGAGGCTGTCAAATTGGCAAAAGAAGATACCGCAAACTGCGAACGACACAATTCGAAGGTTTATGTTGCCTGTCCAAGAATCTTTAAAGATGCAGAAGAAGGTGTTTTGAAAAAAATTTCTGGCTGTGGGGCAGATGGTTTTATCGTTAGAAATTTTGCGCAATTGGAATATCTTTCAAATTGCGTGACAGACTTTTCATTGAACATTGCAAACCCGATATCGGCTGAATTTATAATGAACAGATGGAAACCTCAGAGGATAACAGTATCTTACGACCTTAACATACCGCAGATAATCGACCTTTTAAAAGCAGCCCCGTCTGATTGGTTTGAAATTACATTGCATCAGCATATTCCGATGTTCTTTATGGAATATTGTCTGTTTTGCAAATTCTTATCCAGCGGTTCAAACTGGCAAGATTGCGGACGCCCCTGCGAAAAACATCAATTGAAACTGCGTGACCGCGTTGGCGCTGAACATCCGATTAAAGCCGATGTGAATTGCAGGAACACCGTCTTTAATGCCCTTGCGCAAACAGGTGCGGAATCTTTTCAAGAACTAATTGAAGCAGGCGCTCGCTGGTTTAGAATTGAATTTGTAGATGAGACCCCAGAAACGGTTATGAAAACTATCCACCAATACAATGAACTATTTTGCGGAAAAATATCAGGAAAAGAATTATGGAAAAGGATGAAGCTTTTAAACCAGATTGGCATTACACGCGGACAGTTATTGCGAGAAGATAACAGGAGAGGTTATAAGGCAGTTTCATGGGGATAAATTTTTTATAATTGAATTTTTTCTTTAAATAAATTAAATCAAACAGGTGATATTTCAGTCTAATTTAATAAAATAGTTATGAAAATAGCGCTTTTAACATTGGTGGCTGGGCTGGGGATTTGCACAGCAGTTTGTTACGCGCAAAGTGCAGATAAACAACAAACAGACAAACAAAAAGTGGATACAAACGAAGTAGCAATTATTCACACTACTAAGGGCGATATGGTGGTGGAGTTCTGGTCGGACGTGGCGCCAAATACGGTTGAAAACTTTAAAAAACTGGCTCGCTCCGGATTCTATGATGGGACGGCGTTTCACCGAATTATTAAAAGGTTTATGGTTCAAGGTGGAGACCCGCTTACAAAAGATAAAACCAAAGAAGATATGTATGGTACTGGGGGTCCGGGCTATCAGATTAAAGCCGAGTTCAATAATCGCAAACACCAGAAGGGTGTCCTTTCTATGGCTCGCGCAGCGAACCCGGATTCAGCCGGTAGCCAGTTCTTTATATGCCACGCCGACGCACCGTTTCTTGATGGGAAATATACCACCTTCGGAAAATTAATAAAAGGAGAAGATGTCCTTGATAAGATTGCAAATACACCTGTCGGACCAAGTCAAAGTGGCGAAAATTCAAAACCGATGGAACGAGTGGAAATTATAAATATAAAGATTGTCCCCAAAAGTTCTATTAAATGATTGAAAAATGGAAATTGACCGGAACTGGTCTTTTAGGGGAGTATAAAATTTTTAGCCTTCATTCTCTTCGTCGGGTATCGTCGCGAACAGGCGTTGAACATGAGTTCACCCTTTTAAAGTGTCCTGACTGGGTAAATATCATTGCCCTTACAGAGGACAAAAAGATAATCCTCGTTGAGCAATATCGTCAGGGTTCAGATTCGGTTGAACTTGAAATACCCGGCGGGATGATAGACCACGGCGATAGCGATCCAATTTCGGCTGGGCTTCGTGAATTGCGCGAAGAGACCGGCTATGAAGGAGATGAAGCCCGTATTATCGGACGAGTTTTGCCTAACCCGGCATTTATGTGCAATACCTGTTATACTGTTCTTGTGCTTAATTGTAAGAAACTTCATTCCACAAAGTTTGACCTAACGGAGGAAATCGAAACCCATCTCTATCCAATCGACCATATTCCCGGATTTGTTGCAGGCGGAAAAATCCGCCACTCACTCGTAGTAGCCGCTTTCTATTATTTTAACCTCTGGCTGCAACTTCAATCTGAAATGAAAAAGACTTAAAAATCGTAATATAATATTTTTTTATTCTCCTTATCGCTTAAATTGGTAATTATATCCTAAAATGAATTTACAATTAACTCATATATTAATTGCTTTTTTTATTCTAATCAGCGGCGTCAATGGGGCTGATGTTTATTATTCGCAAGATTTTGAAAATGTTAGCGACTTGCCAAAAGATTTTGTAGTGATGGACGGCAAATTTTATGTCAAAGAAATCAATGGAAACAAAGTCCTGGAATTGCAGGGAATACCACTTGATAATTATGGATTATTCTTTGGACCGGAAATTTCGACTGGTGTTGAATTGACTGTTCGCATTCGTAGCGAGGCTACCGGGAAAAGATATCCATCATTTTGCATCGGACTTAACGGCAGCGCAGGTTTTAAACTGCGCGTCTCGCCGGGCAGGCGCATTGTTGAGTTACTTAAAGGCGATGAAATCAAGGCTTCAACGCCGTTTAAATGGAAGGATAAACAATGGATGTTTTTAAGACTACGAAGCACTCCAATCAGTCAGGAGAAAGGGTTAGTATGCGGTTTTGTCTGGTATGAAGGCGATAATCCACCTTTGGATTGGCAAGTTAAATTAGAATCTGATATATTACAAGTGGGTAAAGCATCGTTGTGGGGAATACCGTATTCCTCTAAGCCGATTCAGTTTGACGACATAGTATTAAAAAAGATTTGAGTGATGAATGAAGCAGAGATAAATTTCAATTGCCGTTCCTGTTCCAGTAATAAGGGAGAAATTGTTTTAGACCTTGGAATGCAACCGCTTGCGAACAATTTGCTAAACAAATCAGACCTTGATAAACCCGAGCCAAAATTCCCCCTGCGATTAGCAGTTTGTAAAAACTGTTGGCTAATGCAAATTGTTGATATCGTTCCACCGGTAAAATTGTTCAGCGAGTATTTTTATTTTTCATCGTTCTCTGAAACAATGGTTGAACATTCTCGCAAAGCCGTAGAACGATATATTAAGGAATTTAACTTAAACAAAGATAGTTTTGCAATTGAGATAGCAAGCAACGACGGTTATCTATTGAAAAATTTTGTTGATGCAAATGTACCCTGTCTTGGCATTGAGCCAGCCAAAAACATTGCAGAGGTCGCAATCAAAAAGGGCATACCCACCGTAGTGGAATTTTTCAGAGAACAATATGCTAGGACACTTGTAGCCGAAGGCAAACAAGCGGACATAATTATTGCAAATAATGTTTTTGCTCACGCCCCGAATATTAACGACTTTGTGGAAGGCTTAAAGGTCGCTTTAAAACCAACAGGCGCCGTCATCCTTGAATTTCCTTATGGCATTGAGATGATTGAAAAAACAGAATTTGATACCATTTATCACGAGCATGTTTTTTATTTTACTTTGAATTCGTTGATACCGGTATTTGCGCAGCACGGCTTGCAAATTTATAATGTTGAAAGAATCCCGATTCATGGCGGTTCGCTCAGATTGTTTATTGGATACCCGCGCAATCATTTTGTAAGTGATTCAGTTAAAATGCTTCTCGAAGAAGAAGAACAAAAAGGTATCAAAAATCTTGAGTTCTATGAGAGTTTTTCAAAACGTGTTCAAAAATTAAAAAAAGAACTCGTTAATTTAATTTTCGATGTAAAAACAAAAGGGAAAAAAATTGCTGCTTATGGCGCAAGTGCAAAAGGCAGCACGCTTTTGAACTATTTTCGTCTTGATAAATCAACTATTGATTTTATCGCAGACAAAAGTGTTTATAAACAAGGTAAATTTAGCCCGGGTATGCACATACCGATTGTTCCTGCGGAATGGTTGATTAAAGAAAAGCCTGATTTTACATTGCTCCTGACATGGAATTTTGCAGATGAAATACTAAAACAACAGGAAAAATATAGAAAGATGGGTGGAAAATTTATAATTCCGATTCCTGAAATAAAAATCGTTTAAACTATGAAGTTCATAAAGGCTAAAATTCCCGGGGTTTATGTTATTGAACTTGAAAAACGTGAAGATGAACGCGGTTTTTTAGCCCGAACTTTTTGTGAAAACGAGTTTAAAGAGGCTGGCTTAAATACACGTTGGCCACAATCCAATATTACCTTTACAAAAAGAAAAGGAACAATTAGAGGAATGCATTTTCAAGCAGAACCGAAACCGGAAATTAAACTCCTCCGCTGTTTTTCAGGGGCAATTTATGATGTGCTTGTTGATATAAGGAAGGATTCTCCGTTTTTTGGAAAATGGGAGTCGTTTGAATTATCCGCAGAAAACAGGCTTTCGCTCTATATTCCAGGAGGAATAGCTCACGGTTTTCAGTGCCTGGTGGACAACTGCGAATTGTATTACAATATGTCGGAATTTTATTATCCGGAACTTGCCCGCGGGATTAGATGGAACGACCCAGAGGTTGGCATAAAATGGGTTATCGCCGAGCCGTATTTGTCCGAACGAGATAAAAATTTGCCTCTTTTATCAGAACTAAAAAAATGAGTCATCAACAGACTTACTTAAACAATGAAAAGTATGCCGAGTTTCTCTCCGACTGGGATGTTGGTTTTTATGCAAAATATGCGGATACGTTAAAGCCGGACAAACCCGGCGCCCGCGCCCTTGATGTCGGCTGTGGTGTGGGACAGGTGCTTGCAAGACTTCAACAACAAGGCTTTGAAGTTTATGGCGTTGATGTCTCAAAGCCTAATATCGAAAGGGCATCGAAAATTTGCCCAAAAGCCTCTTTATATGATGGAAAACACCTACCGTTTGAAGACAATTTCTTTGATAGCGCCGGCGCCTTCAATGTGCTCGAACACGTTGAAGAACCGGAGAATTTCATTTTTGAACTTGTTCGGATAGTTAAGCCGTCCGGTAAAGTTGTCCTCTCCAGCCCTAATTTTTTCAGGGTCATCGGTTTCAGAGATTATCATCCTAAAATGCGCGGTATTAAAAATAAGTGTCGCAACTTTAAACGAATCTGTGAAAAACTCCGCCAGATGAACACAGAGCCGGACAAGGTGCGATTTGATCAAATGACGCCTATCGTTAAAGAACCATTCACACCGGACGACGATGCAATAGTGGCAACAAATCCGTTTGAAATAGAATTCTTTCTTGCTCGGGCTGGATGCAAGATAGAATTTTCCGTCTGCACAGATCGTTATGTTTCCAGGGGTATAGATTTTATTTTAAACATAGGTCCCTGGCGTAGGTTTATGTTTAATTCATTTATAGTCGCAAGAAAAATTGATTAATAATGGTTGGCACAATTATAAATTCAGTCGCAATTCTTGTTGGCGTGGTTCTTGGCTCATTTAAACAAATCCCGCTACAGTTCCAACAATACATTAAGGCAATTCTGGGGGCATATACTTTTTTTATTGGAATAAAATCTTTGATTAAAACCTTTGACCCCGGTTTTACCATCGGCATCAAACTTATTCTTGTAGCAATTCTCTCGTTGATATTGGGAAATCTGATTGGCAAATTACTGCGGCTGCAAAAGTTCTCTAATGATGCAGGTAGTTTCGCTCGTATCCAGATGGAACGGCAGTTTGGTGGTAATAAGATTAATTTCTGGGACGGCTTCAATTCCTGCGTCTTCATATTTTGTCTGAATCCTATTGGCATAGTTGGCGCTGTGGCTGATGGCGTTAGTTCAAACTTTTATATTCTAATTGCTAAATCCGTTATGGACGGTTTTGCCGCAATTTCTTTTTACAAAATATTTAAACTTGCTACTGCATTCTCATCAATAGCGGTTTTTGTATGGCAGGGAACCATTACACTTGTGGCAAAATATTTAGCAAGCACACCATTTTTTAATAACACAACAATAGGTTCAATTGACGCTTTGTGCGGACTTTTTTGCTTTATATTTGTGCTACCGATACTGGATATTAAAAAAGTGCGACTTGCAAATTATCTCCCCTCAATTCTTATCGCTCCACTGATAGCAAAATATTTTATTTGAAAATCTGTTGTTGAAACGCAAAATATAAAGGTGCAATATGTTGGCTTGTGATTTTCTAACATTTTAAACAAAATGAATTTGCCAAATAAATTGACAGTAACACGGCTTGTTTTGACGCTGTTTTTCCTTATAATAATATTTTCAAATATTGATTATAAGGAGACTATCGCCCTTGCAATTTTTCTAATCGCAGGATTCACAGACCATCTGGACGGGAGGTTTGCCCGAAAGAATAACAGTATAACGAATTTTGGGATTTTAATGGACCCGCTTGCCGATAAAATTTTAACATGCACGGCATTTATTTCTTTTGTTGAATTAAAACTGTTTCCTGCGTGGATGGTTGTGATTATAGTTGCGAGAGAACTTACAATCACAGGATTAAGACTGCTTGCAGCGTCAAAAAACATTGTTCTTTCCGCAGAACGAATGGGAAAACACAAGACAATGTCGCAGATTATCGCTATTGTTTCCATCCTGATTCTTATCAGTTATCCTCAATGGGGAAATTTTTGTAAGACTATATTTGAATATCCCCTGTTTGGAATGCCATGGCTTGAATTATTTACCGAGCTGGCAAAATGGGTGGCAGTAATATTGACAATAGTCTCCGGCTGTTATTATCTATGGCGAAACCGCAGTATTTATCTTCAAGACTTTTAACCGCACTACGGCAGTGAAAAAAATCATCTTGTTAATCGCCGAGGGATTCGGGACAGGTCTATCACCCATTGCGCCGGGTACCTGCGGTTCAGTCATAGGACTTTTATGGTTTTTACTTTTAATTGCGTTCCAGAATTTATGGCTGTATATACTCGGTTCTGTTGTCGGAATCCTCGTATCAATTTACTTATGCGGCATTGCTGAAGATATTCTTAAAATAAAAGACCCGCCACCCGTTGTGCTTGATGAAATTGTCTCTATCCCGGTCTGTTACATCGGCTGGGTTATTTTAGCTAAAACCAGCGCAATGCCTGCATTATCGTATTTTTTCTCCGGCAAAAAATTGATTCCATTTCTTGGTATCTTTCTAACATTCAGACTTTTAGATGCGCTTAAGCCTTTCCCAATTAATATTATCCAACGGTTAAATGGCGGATTGGGAATAGTGGCTGATGACATTTTAGCGGCTATTTTGACAAGTATTATCTGGTTTTTTATTATTAAACTGTCCTGGTTCTAATAGAGTTAGTTTTTGCAAAATCGCATCTTTCATCTGAAATTATTGTGATGATGTCGGGAAAAAAAGTCAGAGTCGTAATTGGGTTAAGTGGCGGTGTTGATTCCACGACCGCCGCTGCCCTGTTGCTTGAACAAGGTTATGATGTGGTGGGCATAACTTTGAAGATGTGGAGAAACGATTGTGCTAACAAGGGTGAAAACCAATGCAGCGAATCTCAGTCGGTTACCGATGCTCGCGAAATCTGTTCAAAGTTAGGCATCCCTTTTTATGTCATTGATGAATCAGAAAAATTTAAAAAAGTAGTGATAGATTACTTCGCTTCAGAATATAAATTAGGGAAGACTCCAAATCCGTGTGTTATTTGCAATGAAAAGATAAAATTTAGCACCCTGATTAATAGAGCTATGCAATTAGGTGCCAAATATGTAGCCACAGGTCATTATGCAAGGGTTGAATTTTCTCAACAGCATAATCGCTGGCTGTTAAAACGCGGCGCAGATTTAAAAAAAGATCAGAGTTATTTCCTTTTCTCGTTAAAACAGGAGCAACTTGCGCGTATTATCTTCCCGCTTGGCAATATTAGAAAAGAAAACACCCGCGAACTTGCCGAGAAACATAATTTAAAGACGGCGAAAAAGGACGAAAGTCAGGAAATCTGTTTTGTCCCCGACAAGGATTACGCTCAATTTTTGAAAAAATTAGGGCTTATTAGTGAAAGGAAGGGCGAAATAGTTGATAACTCTGGCAAATTGCTCGGCTATCATAATGGCATACATTTTTTTACCATAGGACAAAGAAAAGGGATTAAAATAGCCGCCCCACAGCCTTATTATGTAATAGACATTGACCCGGAAACTAATCGGGTTATAGTCGGTAGCCAGACCGATTTAATTAGCAATGAACTCCGAGCCGTCAAATGTAACTGGATTATGTTTGAAAATCTACACCAGGAAATGGATGTGATGGCAAAAATCAGATATAACCACCCCGGCGCGCCGGCAACTGTAATACCGGAAAAAGATGGAACCGTTCTTGTTCGTTTCCATACACCACAACGGGCTATCACACCCGGTCAAGCCTGCGTTTTTTACAAAGAAGATATAGTTATCGGTGGTGGTTGGATAATTAAACCAAAATGAAAATACCATTCTCAGCTGCAGTTTATGAACACGCTGCGCGATTCGTAAATCGCTCGCCGTATGAAGTTTCAAGAAACCCGGAACTCCTTTTTCACGCTCACCGTCTTGCCTATCTTGAATATCAACACATCCCGATTGCTGTTGGAATTGATATCTATAACCTTGAAGCAGAGGCTTACGGTGCAAAAATTTCCGTTCCCGAGGAAAACGGCATCCCCGCCATTTACGAACCAATGTTTCAATCTGCCGAAGAAATAATTGATTTACGCTCGTTTGATGTTGAACGCGATGGCAGACTTGCAATGGTAATTGAAACTGGCAAACGATTGTCAAAAGAATTGCCCAATGCCACTGTGAAGATACCACTCACGGGTCCATTTTCTGTCGCCTTTAATCTATTAGGGATAACCCGACTATGCGAAGAATCGGCGGAAAAGCCTGATGTCGTTTCAAAAATGCTGATGAGACTTGCGGAAAACCAATCCGTATTCTGCAAGGCAATTACAGAAGCAGGCTTAACACCTGCTTTTTTTGAATCTGCAGCTGCCCCACCAATGCTTTCTCCTAAACAATTTCGCGAACTTGAATTACCCGCCCTAAAGCGAATTATTGAAATAGCCTCAAACTATTCAAATCAGGCTGTTCCTTGCATAATGGGCGGAAACACCTATCCCATTTTAGACGAACTTTTGTCAACAGGAACGAACTACCTTGTATGCAATCCTGAAACCGACCAAGCATCCTTTGTCAAAAAAGTTGGAAAAAGCCACCCCAATGTAAAAATCCGCGTCAATATGCGTTCGGACATTGTGATTTCAACGGATAAAAATAAGATTTACACTGAAATTGACAGGATTCTGGAGATAACGCGCGGCTTTTCAAATTGTCTTTTAGGAACGGGGGCATTACCTTATGAAACGCCCATTGAAAATGTGCGCATTATAAAAGATTACGTCTCCTGAAAATGGTGCATCCGGCAGGAGTTGAACCTGCAACCTTCTGATCCGTAGTCAGATGCTCTATCCAATTGAGCTACGGATGCGCCTTCACAATTTATAATATTTGCGATACCTCCTTCTCGCAAGTAGATTTTTCAAAATTAAGTGAATACTTGAATCATTAACATAGATATTGGAAATAGTTAAAATATCAACCCGCCGTATACTGGCATTCTATAACTCCGAAAGGAGTGGAAGTTATTGAGTAACGAGTGAGGATCCGTCAGTAGAACTCATACGACCAAGTGACAAAACAATAATTTAAAATAATGACTCTAACACCTGCTTTTAGTGGTTTATGATGTTTTTGCTTATGCTATAATCAACTGCTCTCACAGGTTTTATAATGTTTTTAGAGTACGAATTGATTGATTGAAAACCAGAAAACAGCTCAAAAATTATGCTTTTCAGAAATCTTAATTTATCTGCTGAAATTATTAAAGCCTTTGTAATCGCTCAATTTCTTGTTTTATTTCGTCAATTATTTCGGTATTAACGATCTTTTTATTATCACCATCTTTTACGGATATTACATAAAAAACCTTCCCACCGTACTTTTCGGTAAATTTTTTGTGCGTTGATTCCTGATTTTTTCTTTCATTTATAATTTGAGGGATAAAGGCGTAGCCAGATGGTTTAATCTGCAATCCTATATATTTATCTTTGATTTTAATAAAGAAATCCACATTAAACAATCTATCCCATTTATCAGGTGCTGGCTCAATCTTTACATTCAAAATAGCCTGAAGTTGTTCATAAATTGTCTTCTTTTCTGTTAAATAACCATCAAACGTCCTATTAATAACAAGATTAATAACATAATTTACGCAATCTTCTTCAGTAATACTGTCAATTTCGGCTCTTAACACCTCAGTTATTTTCACATAAAGTTTTTTCCCTATTTCGATAAGATGTTCTTTAGTATAAACATTTTTAAAGTAATATTCTTCCCAATCTTTCAATGTTTTTGGTGAGCATTTTCTTATTTCTTCAGAAACGGCACCTACCATTTTTTTCTTTTGCAGTCCCCATCGATTTATCGCGCTATTTAAAATCCATTCTTTCGCCATAAATTTGATTCAATTTGATAAATTTATTTTTATAGAAATAGTCCGTATTGGTATCAACCTCCACTAACCCTTTTTTTATTAAATGAGCATTTATGAAGGTTTTATTTTTTAAATAAAGATAAACCAATAAATCTCCATTATCATCGTATTTTACATTATCGTATTTGATAAACACCTTTTGGTTCTTTAATTTAGAATTCAAAAAGTTTATCGCTTCATTAATTACTTCCTTTTTAGGTTTTATACCGAGTAATTTTATTTTTATATTATTATTCAAAATCAATTCTTGGGGATTAATAATGGTCTTAACGGAGTAATACTCTTGTTCTTTTGACTCAGAAAAATCAATCTTTGAACCGAATTTTAATTCCCGAGGGTCAACTTTTTTATCAAACTTTATTGGGTCTTTAAATATATATGGCAATTTAGCAATTTCCAAACTCCAATCAATGTTCAGTGGTTTTTGTTTAATAATTTCAAAATCCGCATTTTGAAAAAGTTCTTGTTTATCCACGCCAACTTTTTCGTTTATTAATGGAAGGAATTTTTCGTTTATTTCATAGCCAACCGAGTTCCTACTTAAATTTTTTGCGGCAACCGTTGTGGTACCACTGCCTAAAAATGGGTCTAAAACTACATCCCCGACAAAACTGAACATTTTAATCAATCTTTTAGGCAACTCTTCAGGGAACATTGCCAAATGTTCCATCTGCCTTTCCCCATTAAAATTCCAGTGCCCAGAAAAATATTTATTCCATTCTTCTTTAGATAGTTTTGATCTTTCTTTTAATTCTTTTGAAACTTTTGGCGCATTACCAATTTTTTTAAAAACCAATATGAACTCGTAATCAATTTTTATTATCCCATTTCTCGGATATGGGAAACTCCCCATTACAGTTGCGCCGCCGGTGGTATTCATCGTTGTAGGTTTTTGCCATATAATAGCCCCCATATAATCAAACCCTATTGTTTCACAAAATTTAATTATCTCTGTCCTAATGGGGATTACTTTATATCTACCATAATATACAGAGCGAGCGAACTGGTCACCAATATTTATGCATAACCGACAACCATCATTCAACACCCTGTAGCACTCATTCCAAACTAAATTCAAATTATTAATATAATCTTCATAAGAATCATTAAAGCCTATCTGATTTTCTACGCCGTAGTCTTTCAATTGCCAATATGGTGGGGAGGTAATAATAAGATGAACCGACCTGTCTGGAATTTCTTCCATTTTACGCGAATCACCGATTATTATCCTGTGTTCTGTGAACATAATTATAGTACTTTGATAGTTTTATGGAAAAAAACAAGGACGGTTTTCAGTATCATGGCTTAATTGACAATAATCAAATTATAATCCCTGATTTTTCAGGGTTTTTTATTGCATTTTAGGAATCTCGCAAGTGGTAACAAAACAATAATTTAATAATGGCTCTAACACCTGCTTTCGCAGGTTGTTGAATCAGTTTATACGATTTTTACATTCACCCAAAAACGCAATATTTATTGGTATGATAATGATTGAGGGTGAAAGGAAATTGATTTGTCATACTTTGTAATATTCCAATTCGTCCTATATGATTTATTAAGAACTTCTTTTCAAATCTTTTAAAATGTTATATATTTCTCGTATGAATCCCGGAGAAAGTGATGTTCCTTCATTAAACCGTCGCAATTTTATTAATAAGGTTGCCATTGGTGGAATTGCGTTCTCATCAGCCATTAAGGAAGCCACTGTTGCGGCGCAAGAAATGGGTGAACGT
>JAKPVM010000014.1 GCA_029572555.1 Verrucomicrobiota bacterium
CATTAGGAATAATGTTATATCTTTACCATATGCTGTTGGTGCGAGGCGCGAAGCTGTTCACTTTAATGCTACTGGCACAATGGGTTCAAGCATCAACAATGAAGGTGAAACGGAGGTGACTTGTATAACGTTAGATGAAAATCTTACCGAAATTCAAACTGCGCCAACTTGTATTAAGATGGATATAGAAGGTAGTGAACTCGATGCACTTGCTGGCGCACGCAACATTATTCAAAAAAGAATGCCCATTTTAACAATCTGCTTATATCATCGATGCGATGACTTGTGGCGCATTCCTCTGTTTATCAATTCTTTGGCAGGCGAATATCATCTATTCCTTCGTCCGCACGAAATAGAAGGTTGGCAACTTGTTTGCTATGCAGTGCCAGATCATCGCTTAAAAATTTTAAGAGAATAGAAATTATTAGATATAATTATTAAAGGAATATGAAATAAAAAATGACTTCTTTTGAAATTCAACTTGAAGAATTACTGAAAAAAGATCCAACTACATTGACCAATGCCCATAAGGCAGCTTTCAGTCAGCTAACCTCCGAGACCGGTGAACGCTACGTTCTTTTTGGCGCTGGACGGCTTGGACAAATTACTTTGGCTGGATTACAAAAAGCTGGCATCAAACCATTGGCATTTGCCGATAACAACTCCAAATTATGGGACACTCATGTTAGTGGTTTGCGGGTTTTATCCCCGAATGATGCCGCGGACCAATTTGGCGCAAATGCTATCTTCGTCATTACTGTCTATACCAGTGCCCCCCTTTGGAAACAATTAAATGGTATGGGATTGAAAGTTATTTCTTTTGCTAATCTTGCATGGCAATACCCGGAATCATTAACACCACATGGCGGTGTTGTTCTGCCTTCTAAAATATTTGAGCAAGCAAATGAAGTGCGCAAAGCGTTAAATATATGGTCCGATGAAATATCACGTCGCGAATATATAGGCCAATTGCTCTGGCAATCCTTACTGGATCCGTCCTTTTTACCACCTCATTTGCCTCAAAACGATATTTACTTTGATAATGATCTTTATACATCCCTGGCGGATGAAGTTTTTGTTGATTGCGGCGCTTTTGACGGCGACTCAATATTGGAATTTCTGAAACGTCGCAACAATTCTTTCGGTCAAATTATTGCCATAGAACCCGACCCTGAAAACTGTAAAGCACTTGAAGCCCGAGTGGCTTCCTTGCCGATCGAATTAGGACGTAAAATAAAAATTGTCCAGAATGCAGCTGGATCAAGACGTGAAATTGTCACATTTAATGTAACCGGCACTGCAGGATCAAGCATTGGCCAAGGCAATTATCAAGTTTCTTCTATTCCGCTGGATGAATTGAATAATATCAATCCCACCTTAATTAAAATGGATATTGAAGGCGCTGAACCGGATGCAATATTGGGAGCGAGTAACACGATAAGAAAAAATATGCCAATTTTGGCGGTATGTACGTATCATGCACAGGAACATTTGTGGCGAGTGCCCTTATTGATTCAATCAATCTCGGATAATTATAAATTCTTTTTTAGACGTTATTCCGATGAATGTTGGGAAACGGTTTGCTATGCTTTACCCCGAAACAGATTAAAAATTTTCTAGGGAGACTTTTTTAATGCCACTCATTAGCATCATTACACCCTGCTTGAATGAAGAAGAAAATGTGCGTGAACTTTTCCGAAGCGTTAAAAAGGTCTTCGATAACCTGCCCAATTATACTTATGAACATATTTTTATCGACAATGCATCCAAAGATAAAACCGTGGAAATTCTCAAGGAAATTGCCACAAATAATCCGCAAGTAAAAATAATTGTTAATACAAGAAATTTTGGACATGTCCGTTCACCCATGCATGCCGTCTATCAGGCAAAAGGCGATGCTATCATGGGTATTGTCGCAGACTTTCAGGACCCGCCGGAACTCATTCCGGATTTTATCAAAAAATGGGAAGAGGGTTATAAGATTGTAATAGGCGTAAAAGCAAAAACAGAAGATTCTTTTCTGTTTTCTGCTATCAGAAAATCATATTACAAGATTATTGGACAACTATCAGATGTTGAAATGGTACAGAATTTTACCGGCTTGGGTTTGTATGATAAAAAAGTAATTGATATTCTAAAAGGTATCAATGATCCTTATCCTTACTTCAGGGGACTCATTTGCGATATCGGTTATGAAAGAGCAGTTATTTTATATGATCAACCGGCGAGAAAAAGAGGATTTACAAAGAACAATTTTTATACTCTATACGACCTCGCAATGTTGGGGGTCACTAACCACTCAAAAGTACCCTTGAGACTTGCAACAATGACAGGTTTTATCGTTGCAATCATTAGTTTACTTTTTGCATTAGGATATTTTATCTATAAGTTAATTTTCTGGAACAGTTTTTCCGTTGGCATTGCGCCTTTGGTTATTGGTCTGTTTTTCTTTTCGTCGGTTCAGTTATTTTTCATTGGCATCATAGGA